>CALHIA010000001.1 GCA_938030585.1 uncultured Candidatus Saccharibacteria bacterium
AAATCCTGGTTCGTTGAACTACGTTGCAGCAAGATAGGAATTTTCTTCGTATCACTACAAAAAGCCTCAAAGAAATCCTCTTTTCGAACTTCTCTTGCCGTGGTAAAAATATAACTTCTCTCCTTGTAATCTAATTCAAGACAGAAATCTTTACCATTCCTCTCGTCTACTAATTTAATTTTCGACATGACGCTCATAAAACCCTCCTTTTAAATAACCACTGCGTTCACTCATCTCTCTTTGTTCGCAGTCCACAAAAAGACACCCCCATTCTACCACAAAACGCTTAAGTTGTCAAAAAGCACCTCTGTTACAAGGTGCCCTTTACTCCCCCAAATTCTATTCGTTTATTTTATCTGAAGCTACTTACGTCCCACATTTCACAATTTCATCAGCATAATTTACGCTAAGCTACTTACAATTACGTAACCGTAGTAAATTACAAAAATTACCAAAAACGCCAAACCTTCTTTGAAACTAATTTTTTGATCATTCTTCGCAAAAATAAATAACACAATCGGTGAAATCACTAGCGCTACCACGTCGACAATCGAGAAGGCACTTCCTGCCACTCCGCCGAGAATCGCCACCGGCAAACCTGCCACGATTCCGATATTAAAAATATTTGAGCCCACGATATTACCAATTGCGATATCATATTCCCCTTTTTTCGTCGCAATCACCGAAGTCACCAACTCTGGAAGAGAGGTTCCAAGCGCCACAATCGTCAAAGAAATTAGCCTCTGACTGACCCCAAAATTCGCCGCAATATCCGAAGCACCTCTCACCACCAGATCACTACCAAGTACTACTGCGAGTAAGCCAAACACAATCATCGCAATCGATTTAGCAAGATTCACCGGCTCACCTTCATCCTCTTCTTCCACTTTATTCGACTTGCGATTTAACATGCCGAAGAGATAGTAAATGAAGATTCCGAAGAACAATAGTAAAATTACGCCATCCTGTCTAGTGAACAAATTTTCTGACAATCCGAACAATTTATCTGACAAAACCGCAGCAAACCCCAAAGTCATCAAGACCAAAACTGGGATTTCTTTTCGCACAGTCGCCGTCTTCACATGAAGCGCCCCCACCATTGCCGATACGCCTAAAATCAGTAGAATATTCAGGATATTACCACCAATCACGTTGCCGAGCAAAATATCGCCCTTCCCCGCCAAAATCGATTGAATGCTCACCGCTAGTTCCGGCGCACTCGTACCAAAAGAAACAATCGTCAGACCAATCAACATCTTCGGCACCTTAAATTTTCTCGCCGTGTCACTTGATCCATCGACAAATACATCTGCACCTTTTATCAGTAGGACAAATCCCACCAACAATAAAAATGCACTAAAAATTAATCCCATTTTTATTTATTCTCCGTTAAACTCTTAATATTTTACCATGAGAATCTTAGTCTAACCATCTTTTTTTGGTATTCGCCTGCATAATTTCTGCTGTAACAGGCAGATATTCATTGACTGCCAAGTTTAATCTAAGGTCATACGCCTCAAATTCTTCATTTTCATATCTCGCACTATGCATATAATAATAATTTCGTTCCATCCTTGATCGATAATTATTATCTTTCTCAATACCTTCAATCTGCATTCTAATATATTCCAAAGTAGCCGTTTCCGGATATCCCAATATCTTTCCTATCTGATAATTTGCCTCAGCCCACACCTTCTTATCTAAAACTTCACCGGATTCCGATACACTATTAAAAAATTCTCTATGCCATTTCTGTAATTCCAGGCACTCTCGGGCGGTTTTCGCCAAATACAAATATTCAATTTCCTCATTACTAAATTTATTCAACTTTTCTCGAACTAAATCTACCCCTAATTTATTCAAAATTTCAAGAATTCTCTTATTATCCAACAATTTACTATCGTTTATTTTATCATTAATTAATAATGCTGCTGGTTTGAGATCAATTAATACTCCTAAAACTCCTGTCAAAAAAGAAACCCCCATCATTTTCTTCTCCTGATAAAAATAAAGGACTATCCCCTCTAATTCCCGCAAAAGATCAATATTCATGTCAGCAGTATAACATAAAAGCCACAAAAAAATCTCCTTTCGGAGATTTTTCTTAACAACTCAGCTGTGCAATTCATCGTCTGTTTTAGTAAGCTGTAAATCGTATCTTACTTACGTAAGCTATATTGTGTCTTAAGCTTATAAACACAATTACGACCGACCTAGATACATTAAACTTTAGTTTAATGCTCATCAAATCCTTCTCTAGAAAGGAGGTAATCCATCGACACGTTCTCGTACCGATGCCTTGTTACGACTTAACCCCAATCATCTCCCCCACCTTAGGCCGCCGAGGCGGACTTCGGGTGTTGGTGACTCTCATGGTTTGACGGGCGGTGTGTACAAGACCCGGGAACGTATTCACCGCAACATGCTGATCTGCGATTACTAGCGATTCCGACTTCAAAAAGGCGAGTTTCAGCCTTTTATCCGAACTGGGACCGGCTTTGGTGCGATTTGCTTCACATCACTGCTTCGCTTCGCATTGTACCGGCCATTGTAGCGCGATTCTAGCCCAAGGCGTAAGGGAAATACTGACCTGACATCATCCCCTCCTTCCTCCCCGTTACCGGGGC
>CALHIA010000002.1 GCA_938030585.1 uncultured Candidatus Saccharibacteria bacterium
AATAAGGTAGATATTTCTAAGCTTTCGAATACTTTGCGCTATAACGCTTTGGTGACAATGGCGAATAATACGAACCTAGAATCGATTGCGCGTGATGGCCAGAAGAGTTGTTTTGATAATCAAAAAAATCGTATTGACTATTCGAAGTTGTATTTGAATTCAAAAACCGATAATGAAAAAGCTTACAATCTCAATATGATTAAGATGTGTTCGGCGCTGCGAGTAATTCCAGATGCGTTGCCAGCGCAGAAAAATGATGAGGCACTTTTAGCTTCCATTAATCAGATTTTCCTCTTGTCAGGATTTGAACCGGAACAATTGTCACCAGGGAATTCTTATAAGAATAGTGGAATTGTCGGTGTCTCAACTATCCCAGTTTCGATTTCGGTAAAGAAAGACGAAAAAGATACGATGAAAGTACTATCGAACTTGGAAAAATCGATTCGTTCATTCAATATTGAAAGTGCGCAGATTAAATGGAGTTCGAATTTGACCACAAAATCTTCGAGACTTGAACTAACTGCTCAAGGCGCGGCTTACTACACGAAGGGTGCGGCGGTGCGTGAAAAAGATTCGACAGTTTATGCTTCGGGTAAGGCTCGTACGCAAGAGTCGAAAGATAAGGCAGACGCAGCAGCAAAGAAGAAGGCAGAAGAGAAAGCCAAGAAGCAGGCGGAAGAAGAAAAGAAAAAGCAGGAAAAGGAGGACGAGAAATGAGACGCTCAGACATCTTTACGGTAACTTTTGTAGCGAGCGTGGGGGTCTTACTAACATTTATCGCTTGTAGTTTCTTGCTGGGCGATCCAGACACGCGTTATTTGAAACATAAGACGATTGGTAAAATCACGGCAGACTTGACGAGTCCTGATCCGGAAGTCTTCAATGTGGATGCGATTAATCCAACGGTAGAAGTTTACGTGGGTAGTTGTGAAGATGTGGATCGTAACGGAATTTTGGACCGCGCCGAATTAGTGGCCTGTGGTCGTGCTACGCCAGAAACCGCAGCAGAAGAAGAGAAGAAAGAGAAAGACGCAGAAAAGAAAAAAGAAGAAGCCGAAGAAGATAAAACTTCGGAAACTAAGAAAGAAAATTAAAGGAAAAGATTTTGTTTACACATGACTCGCAAGAAAAAGTGATTCAGCTCTTGATTAAAGAAGGGTTGGTTTTTGAGTCGGATGTAAAAAGAGTAGTCGAAGAGGCAGAAAAACGTAAGCAGCCGCTACTAGCCAATTTAGTGGCGCAAAAAATTTGTGATGCCGAGACAATTTCGCATGCCACGGCGGTAATTATGAATGTGCCGTATGTGAGTCTGCATAATGTAAAAATGGATCGCGAGATTTTGACTTTGCTGCCTTATGATGTGGTGTCGAGATTGATGGTGGTGCCGCTGGGGGAGAAGAATGGGATTCTCTATGTGGCGATGTTGGACGTTTCGAATGTGCAGCAGATTGATTATCTTTCGACTTTGACGCAGAAGCAAATTCGCGGCATGGTGGCCAGTGAGGCAGGAATTAAAAGTGCGATTGCTCAGTATCAGGGGGATTTTCGCGCGGTAGAAAAAGCGGTTAAAAGTAGCGACGAGGAAGATGCGAATTCTTCGAGTGTAAAAACTATTACGCAGGATTCACCAATTTCGAAAGCTTTGACTACAATTTTAGATTATGCGACGAAAACGAAAGCTTCGGATATTCATATTGAACCTCTAGAGGCGGCGCTGGTAGTACGTTGCCGAATTGATGGGGTGTTGCGCAAAGTGATGGAACTACCAAAATCGATTGAACCGGCTTTGGTTTCAAGAATTAAGATTTTAGCGAATTTGAAAATTGATGAACACCGCGTGCCACAGGACGGTCAGTTTACGGTATCGGTGGAAGGTACGGAGATTGATTTACGTATCGCGGTTTCACCGGTGATTTGGGGCGAGCAGGTGGTGATTCGTATTTTGGATAAAAGTGGGACGACGCTCGATATCGAACAAATGGGGATGACGGGTCACGCGCTGGCGATGGTGCAGCGAGGAATTGAACGCCCGAACGGTATGATTTTGACTTCGGGGCCTACGGGTTCTGGTAAGTCAACCACGCTTTATGCTTTGATTAAACGAATTAAATCCGACAAGATTAATATTGTGACTTTGGAAGATCCGGTCGAATACAAGATGGACGGCGTGAACCAGATTCAGGTGAATGTGGATGCGGGTCTAACTTTTGCGGCTGGTCTGCGTAGTATTTTGCGTCAGGATCCAGATGTAGTGATGGTGGGGGAAATTCGTGATGCGGAAACGGCGAACTTGGCAGTGCAGGCATCGCTAACTGGACACTTGGTATTTTCGACTTTGCACACCAACTCGGCGGCAGGTATTTTGCCAAGGCTTCTGGATATGGGGATTGAGCCATTTCTTTTGGCTTCAACTTTAAACACCGTGATCGGTCAACGTTTGGTGCGTCGGGTGGCACCGAAACGAGAAGTGGTGCATTCGACAGAAATGGAAACTAAGCAGATTAATGATTTGGTGGCGAAATTATTGCCACAAAGTCAGGAACAGGTGGCGATGGTATCAGAGGATTTGGGTTATCCGGGACTGCCAGTAGTGAATCCAAATGGCTACTCGATGATGCGGGGAATTGACGAAAGGGAAACGCCGGGTGGATATAAGGGGCGTGCGGGTCTTTATGAAACGATTGAGATTGATGATGATATTCAGAAAATGATTGTGAAACGCGCAACGTCTTCGGAAATTATGCAACTGGCGAAAGAAAAAGGCACTTTGACGATGCGACAAGACGGAATGTTGAAGGCGCTGACTGGGGTGACGACCGTAAGTGAAGTGAACCGCGTAGCATCAGATTTGGCGTAGTGAAGATAAAAAAGTTTATGGTAAAATAAAGATAAGAGGTAAATATGCAAGAAAATCAAGCACAGACGAGCGTACGTTCAGCAGCCGCAGCACAGGCCGCCGCAGCCGCTTCATCACCAACTGCCGTGCCAACTTCGGTGAAAATTGAAACATTATTAGAGGCTTGTATTAAGCACGGGGCTTCAGATTTGCATATTCAGGTGGGATTGCCACCAATCTTACGTATTGATGGTTCACTGGTGCCAATTCCAAATACGCCAATTTTGACCACGGAAATTGTAGATACTTTGATTTTCTCGACGCTAGATTCGATGCAGCGTGAAACTTTGGCGAAGGATAAGGAATTTGATTACTCATTTGCTTTTGGAGAGATTGCACGTTTTCGTGTGAACGCTTTTAATGAAAAAGGACACCTCGCGGCAGCATTTCGTTTGATTCCGACCAAGATGCCAACGATTGAAGAATTGGGTATGCCACAGGTGATTTCGGGTTTTGCGGATTATCCACGTGGTTTGGTCTTAGTGACAGGGCCAACTGGTTCTGGTAAATCGACCACACTCGCAGCAATTATTAATAAGATCAATAGTGAAAAATCGGTGCATATTTTGACAATTGAAGATCCGTTTGAGTTTACACATAAATCGAAGCGAAGTTTGGTGGCACAACGTGAAGTGCATTACGATACATACTCGTTTAGTCGGGCATTAAAATCGGCTCTACGTGAAGACCCAGATGTGGTGCTACTCGGTGAGATGCGTGACCTTGAAACGATTAGTGCGGCGATTACAATTGCAGAAACTGGTCACTTGGTGTTCGCGACACTACATACCAACTCAGCGGCGCAATCGGTGGATCGTATGATTGACGTGTTCCCAGCAGAACAACAACCGCAAATTCGTTCACAGCTGGCGGGGATTTTGATGGCGGTTTGTTCGCAGCGTCTAGTGCCAGCGATTGGTGGTGGTCGTGTTTGTGCGGCAGAAATTATGGTGGCGAACACAGCAATTCGTTCAATTATTCGTGAAGGTAAAACTCACCAACTGGATACGGCAATTCAAACTGGTGCCTCCGAGGGGATGCAAACCATGGATCGCACCTTGGCGAAATTAGTCCAACAGGGAACGGTGACTTATGATAGTGCAAGAGAATATGCGGTGGACGTACGTGAATTTGAAAGGATTGTGAAAGGCGCCTAATGAACCGATATATTTATAAGGCCCGCGATAGTAAGTCGGGTGCGATTGTAAAAGGCGTAATCCAAGCGGAAAATGAACGCGCAGCGGGAAAGCTTTTGATTGAGCGTGGCTATACGCCAGACACAGTGACAGAAGATACTTCGGGTGACAGTTTTTTTGATAAATTCAAAAATAAAGTTACGACGAAAGATAAAATCGTTTTCACGAGACAATTTTCGACGCTGATCGGGGCGGGTTTACCACTTTCAAACTCTTTAAGGGTTTTGATCGAGCAAACGGAAAGTAAGCCAATGCGCCGGGTGACGGAATCAATTTTGGCGGACGTGGAAGCGGGTAAGAGTTTGACACAGGCCTGTGGGAAATTTCCCGAGGTATTTAACCGAATTTATTTGGCACTTTTAAAAGCGGGTGAATCTTCTGGTACGTTGGATAAATCTCTGAGGCGATTAGCCGACCAGCAAGAAAAAGACCATGCGATGGTGATGAGAATTAAAAACTCTTTGACATATCCGGCGATTGTGCTGGCGGTGATTATTGCGGTGTTGGTTTTCATGGTGATTGCAGTGGTGCCGCAGGTGCAACAACTTTATCATGACCTGGGGAAGGATTTGCCATTGATTACGAAGTTACTAGTGGAACAGACGAATTTCTTAGTGAATATGTGGTGGCTGGTGACAATTGTGATTGGCCTTATGATTTACTTTGTCTTCCAGTTCGTGCGCACGGATAGTGGACGACATATTTTGGCGAGAATTAAATTAAATATTCCGGTTTTTAAATCGATGTTTTGGCGCCTTTATAACGGACGTTTTGCGCGCACGGCAGAAAACTTGCTTTCGACGGGTGTGTCGATTCAGGATACTTTGGCAATTTCAGCAGAAGCAATTAATAACTTGGTGATGGAAGAGGAAATCAAGGAAGTTTCCGAAAAAGTGAAACAGGGTAAAACGTTGTCGGCATCATTGAAGGAACTAGATTATATTTTGCCATTATTGCCACAAATGGCGGCAATCGGTGAAGAATCTGGTAAAATTGATGAAATGCTGGGTAAGGCAGCGAACGTCTATGAAGACGAATTGGATCAGCAAATTAATACAATTTCGACATTGATTGAACCAATTATGTTGGTGATTATGGCTTTGATGGTGGCAGTAATTATTGCCGGTGTGCTCATGCCGATTTACCAATTGGTGTCGCAAATTCAGAAATAGAGGCAAAATGAGAAAATTATGGACAGATGGAAGTGCGTCACCGAATCCGGGGCCGGGGGGATTTTCTGTAATTGAAGACAAAAAACCGGTAGCGATGGGGCGAGAAGATCTGACGACGAATATCCGAATGGAAGGTTCGGCAATCCTGGAAGCTCTTAAGGTGTTAGCGGGTGAGGAAGCGGAAATTTGGACGGATTCAGAATTTTGGATTAACGTGCTGACAAAATGGGCGCCAGGTTGGGAAAAGAACGGTTGGAAAAAGAAGAGCGGCCCAATTAAAAATTTAGGTTTAGTAAAAAAAGTGTTCAAAGCTTACAGGGAAGCAAACGTGAAATTGGTCTGGGTGCGCGGCCATAATGGTACGACAGAGAATGAGCTAGCTGATGAGTGGGCGAACAAGGCACGAGAAAATACAAACTTCCCGGGGCTAGAAATTTTAACGGTGGAAACGAGTGAAGAATGAAAAAAATTATTGTCAAAGCAGAAGTAAAAGATGTCGATAAATTAGAAAATCGCTTGATGAATTTGGGTTATGATTTTGATCCAATGTATTGGCAGCACTCACGAATTTTTGTGCCACGCAATTATGAAGAACACAATAATTTTGCCAGAATGATTTTAAGAATGGATGTGAAGGCGGTGGACCGACCAGCGCGTTATAGTTTGATTTGTAAGAGGCATCTGGAAAAAACGAAGATTGATTTGGTGCATGAAACTTTGGTTTCTAGTTACGCAGAAGCGGCGAATATTTTATTGCAAATGGGATTGATTATTCAGTCGGAAGTTTCTAGAACACGTCAGGAAGTAGTGCTGGAAAACGGTATTACAATTTACCTCGATCAGATTGAGCATGGCCGTAAATCATATGTGAAGTTCGAGGCGGTTTTGGAAAATGAATCAGAGGCCGAAGAAATACGAAACCGCATTGAAGTTTTGATGATGGACTTAAATATTTTGCCGGATTTGGTGGTAAAAGATACTTACGGCGAAACAGCGAAGTAAAAGTGTGCTAAACTAATAGAAAAATAGTGAGGTGATATGGATTCCGAAAAGACTGAAATTACGAACTCTGAAATTCGAAAATTGAATGATTTTGATGTATTTTTGTGGGCGAATGAGCTTGATGAAGTAAAAAATAATGTGTCGTGTGAACTATTTTTGTTCAACAAAAACTACACGCCATTTAAGATTCGTTATTCTGAAAAATTGACTAATTCAGTGAAGCAGATGTTTATGGGGGAGGCGATTGCTTATGTGATTTCGGGTGCGGAAAAAGGTCTGGAATGCCGCGAATATGAAAAATCAGACGGCGAAGATAAGGTGATTTATCGTACGGATCTTTCGAAAGTGATTCGCGCGGAGAGCCTACTGAATTTGATCGAAAAAGAATACAAGGATATCGATTATTTCACGGATAATGAGCATCAATTCAAGAAAATGAAGGGGATTATCGCGAAATTTTCTTATCCAGGTGGTGATGATGGTACGAAAGTTTTTTATATCGCGAAAGGTATTTCAGCGGCCTCGGCTCTCAGTGCGAAGACTTCCTGGGAATTGAACGGTGAGAGCTTTGAACCGTTTTCCGCAGAAGTGGCTTTGAAGATGCCAGACGATAATCAAGTAGCCTTTGTCGATGGATCGGTAGTGATTTTTAATCAGACGAAGTTTGAAAATCTTTTTCAATATGACTTTAAGTCACAAATGTTAGCCGAGGCGAAGGCAAAGGAGATTGAAGAGAAATATAAACTTTCTTTTGCGGAAGGTTTGACTTTAAATGCGCTTTTGATGGATAAGAAACCTTTGGTAAAGAAGTTGCAAGACATGAATATCGAAGAGCAGATGTCGCAAGAACAATTGGTGGACTATGCAGACGAGATGAAACTCGAACTTATGACCGATGATGACGGTGCGATTATTATGATGGATGACAAGGATTTGACGATGTTTGTGAATCTTTTGAATGAAGATTATTATGTTTCACCAATTAACGGCAAACGCTACGAAATTAAGTCGAAGAAATTATTAAACGAGCCGGAAGGCGAACCACCAAGAGGCTAAAATGCACCATTGTCGACTCTGTGGACATGCGGTGGAATGCGGGAGTCGGAAAGAGACTTCCCGCATTTTCGATGGTTTGTTGAGTTTTTCGATTTGTGCGAAATGTTTGTTTCGGATTTTTCATCTGAGACTTTTAGATAAGCGTGATAGAAACGAAATTTCTCGGGGGAATTGCTTAATTAATTAAATTTTTTACTCAGAATTTTAATAGTAGAATAAGGAGTAAAAATGAAGAATTTAAAAAAGCTATGGGCAGTTTTTGGCCTAGTTTTAGTGGTGGGATTATTGATTTTCTTGGTATTAAACCGAGAAAAGTTTGAACAAAAAAAGTATTCAGTGGTATCGACGAGTTTTCCGGGGTATGATTTTGCTAGGGCGGTGACAAAAAATACAAATATTAGCACTAAAATGTTGGTGAAGCCAGGAGCGGAAACCCATACCTATGAGCCAACACCGCAGGATATTATCGATATTAAAAATGCCGATATGTTTGTCTACGTAGGTGGAGATTCCGACGCTTGGGTAGAGAAAATCTTGAAAGATGTGGACACGAAAAAAACTCACGTGGTGAAGTTGATAGATTTGGTATCGACAGTGAACGAGGAAATTGTGGAAGGGATGGAAGATGATGATCATGATCACGACCATGACGACCATGATCACGATCATAAACATTCTCATGACCACGATCACTCGCACGACCACGATCATGACCATGACCACGAATCGCATGAGTATAAGCACGAGCATGATGAGGAAGAGGAAGGTCCAGAAATTGATGAGCATGTCTGGACGAGTCCAAAAAAGGCGATGGAAATCGTGAAGAAAATCGCAGAAGTGGCTTCCGAAATTGATGTTGCGGAGAAAAATAAGATTGACGATAATGCCGAAAAATATGTGGCGGAAATTGCGCAGGTAGATAAGGATTTACATCAAGCGATTGATGGTAAAATCTCAGAAATCGTGGTGGTGGATCGTTTTCCGTTCCGTTATTTTGCAGATGAATTTGGCTTAAAGTATGCGGCAGCTTTTTCGGGTTGCTCAGAACAAACTGAGGCAAGTGCGAAGACGATTAGCTTTTTGATTAACATAGTGAAGCAAGATAAGGTGAAGAAAATTTACAAGATCGAACTTTCGAACGGCAAGATTGCAGAAACCGTAAGTAAAGATACGGGCGCAGAAGTTTTGGAACTACATTCGGCACATAATGTGACGGCGGATGATTTTTCGAAGGGCGTGACTTACGTAGATTTGATGAAACGTAATCTGTTGGCTCTAAGTAAATAGGATTTTTATGAAAAAACAGCCAATCATTGCAGTAAAAAACTTGAGCGTAGAATATGCGAAAACGCCGGTGTTTAGAAGAATTAATTTTGAAATTTTGGCAGGAGATTTTATCTGCTTGGTTGGCTGTAATGGGGCCGGGAAAACTACTCTAATTAAGACGATTTTAGGTTTGATAGAACCAAGTGCAGGAAGCGTGGAGTTTCTCGGGATGAGCCGTAAGGAGATTGGCTATATTTCACAGGAGACAGTAGTAACGTCGAATTTTCCGGCGACAGTGGAAGAGATTGTATTAAGTGGACTACTCAATCAGAAGCGGGGGATTTTTTATACGAAAAGCGATAAGGAAAAATGTGAGGAAGCGCTCGCGAAATTTGGCATGAAAAAATTGTTGAAGAAACATTTTGCGGAGCTTTCGGGTGGACAAAAACAGAAAATTTGGTTGGCGCGGGCGGTGGTAGCGACGAAGAAATTATTAATTTTGGATGAACCGGGGAATAATTTGGATTCAAAATCGAAGAAGGAATTATATACAGAACTTTTGAAATTAAATGCGCAGGGAATCACGATTGTGATGATTACGCACGACCTTGATCATCAGAATTTAATCGGAAATAAAATTTTAGCACTAGCGGACGGGGCGGCGACGATGGAAACTACGGAAGAATACGTAAAAAGAATTCATCGCCATGATGATAGTGAAAGTGATGGGAAATAAGAGGTAGCGATGAACGGAATTTTGGAAAAGTTTCTGGAAATGTGGCAGTACCAATTTATGGTAAAGGCCTTGGCGGTGGGGGTAGTGTTGGCTGTGACGGCGGGGCTAATCGGGGTGTCTTTGGTTTTGAGGCGAAAGGCGATGATTGGTGATGGGCTTTCACATGTGGGATTCGGCGCCTTTGCGATTGCGACGGTGATTGGCGTGATGCCACTACAGTTTGCGTTACCAATAGTGATTTTGGCGGCGATTTTGATTTTGCAGGTGAACCAGAAAAGTAAGGTGGATGCGGATGCTTTAATTGCGATGCTTTCGGCGGGGGCATTGGCGGTGGGAACTTTGGTGATATCAGTGGTAAAGGGGGGGAATACGGATATTAATAATTATTTATTTGGCAGTATTCTGGCACTAGATGATTTCGATGTGGTAGCGGGAGTGATTTTTTCGCTCGTGGTGATTTTATTCTTTATTGTGAAATATCATGAGATTTTCGCGATGACGTTTGATGAGAATTTTGCCAAATCGATTGGGCTGAAGACCGAGCGGCTAAATACAATTTTTGCGATTTTGTGTGCAGTGGTAGTGGTGCTGGGAATGCGACTAGTGGGGGCGCTTCTGATTTCGAGTTTAATTATTTTCCCGACGGTGACGGCGATGCAGGTGGTGAAAAGTTTTAAGGCGGTGGTTTTTACCTCGGTGGTAGTTTCGGTATTTTGTATGGTAATGGGGATTATCTTTTCTTATTTTGTGGCGACGCCGACCGGCGCGACGATCGTAATTTTTAATGTGATGGCGTTTTTGGTGGCGAAGGCAGTGGAAGTTTTGAGGGGATAGCGACTGATTTGACTTTTGGTATTTTAATTCGTTTATGTTAAGATATAAGCTATATGGGAATGGGAAAAAGTGTGATTTTTGATATTTATAAAAAGAATATGAGAAATTTTGCTGGTTTTCTTGCATTTCTTTTCTTGGCGAATTTGGGATTGATTGGTTTTGGTGGGGAAAGAGTGTCGGCTGCATATGTGCCGACACTTTCTGCTTCTTTGCAAAAATCAGAGGTAGAAATGACAAGTAATTTTATTTTGAATAGTTATAATAAAACTGGGGTAGAGAATATTAGGCTTACAGTTAGTGGAAAAGTGAAGACTGGCTACAAAGTACTATTTAGCACGGATTCAGAGGAAACGGCATTAGTAAACGAAGACCAAAATAGTTCAAGTAAAATTAGCTCAATAGACTCATTGACTAGCTTATATGCGCTTCCGGATAATACATGGGCTTATTCTGTAAAATTTAGTGAAACGTACAATTATAGTCCAATACCAAAATTGTCTGCTCCGAATGTTATTGGGGAAAGAAGTGATGATTTTAAATACTGGGAAACTGGAGATGACTATATAACGAGAATTGCCGTAAAAATAAATAATAATTTAGAAGCTGGGAAATATTCGAATAAATTAGTTTACTCGGTAATTTCAAATCCTTATGATAAAAAGACGGAGATATTGAAATATGGCTTTGGGTCAGTATCTCCAAGTGGTGGTCAATATGATACTAAGTATATAAAAAGAGCAGAAAGTATTCCTAGCGATGTGATAAATACTACCAGTATAGAAACAAGCTCATCAGATTATGAAATAAGAGCCTGGTATGATGCTAATGAAGACACTATATTTTATTACACCGAACAAAAGAAGATATATTTACCAGTAGACAGTTGGGGTATGTTTTTAAATTTTTCTAAATTAAGAAGTCTCGACTTATCAGATTTTGATTCTAGTTATGTAACTAATTTATCAAGTATGTTTTCACAATGTTCTGAACTTGAAGAAGTTAATCTTTCTAGTTTTGATACGAGAAATGTAACTAATATGGAAAATATGTTCAGATTTAGTCGAAAAATAAAATATCTAAATTTATCGAACTTTAATACGGAAAAAGTAACAAATATGGAAGAAATGTTTGAAAATATGCATTTTTTGATTGAACTAGATATTTCGAACTTTAATACTAAAAACGTAAAAAATATGAATAGAATGTTTGCGACGTATGCGGGGACGGTTGATGTATTGGAAAAGATATATGTTAATAGTGATTTTGATACTTCTAATTTGATTAATTCGGTGCAGATTTTTGATGAAAGAAAAAAATTACGTGGTGGGAAAGGATCTTTCTTGGCATATCCGAGAGATGCGGATAAAACTTGGCTAAGAATTGATGATCCAGATAATGGTAGACCAGGGTACTTTACTAAGAAAGCTTAGTTAATCTATATGTTTATCAAAAATGGTCGTGGAATCGAATATGGTATAATTTAGGTATGGCCTGGTAGCTCAATGGATAGAGCGGCTCCGTCCTAAGGAGAAGGTTGCGAGTTCGACTCCCGCCCGGGTCACCAAATACGTATGAGAAAAATGATTTTTGATGGTCAGAGAGAAGGCGAAGAGGTGCAGTTTGTGTTCCGACGCCATTTTTTGACGGCGAAGTCCGGTGTGATATTTTTAATTTTAATGATTATGATCGGGGTGGGATTAACTTTACTTTGGCCAAACAATATGATGATTTTCGAGGTATTTTTGGCGTTGATTCTAGTGGGGGTTTTAGGATTTTTATATTCTTACATGTTATGGTATTTTTCAATTTATATTGTGACTAATCAGCGGATTCGCCAGATTTCGCAACGAGGTTTGTTTAAGAAATCAGTGGTAGATTTGGGATTGGATAAGATTCAAAGTATTTCTTATGGTGTGAGCGGCATTCGGGCGGGATTGATGGGGTATGGCACGATTGTAATTCAAACGGCGGTGGGGGATTTGGTGATATCGATGGTAAAAAATTCGGAAAAAATTTATAACGATTTACAAAATCTAATTAATGAGAAATAGGAAATGAGCAAAGCGAAATTAGAAAACGAAGTGGATAAAACTATGACAAACGAAAATGACGCCGTAAAAGAGAAGAGACTTTCAATCGTGGCGAAAATGAAGCAAAAGCGCGAACAGAAGAAGATTGAAGAATTCAAGAACAAGACGGAGTTAGAAAAAGTCGAGGAGCGTCGTGAAGAGGTGCTATCGAAGGGGCGTAAGTTCAAATATCCAATGCAATATGCGAAATATCGCGTGGTGACAGTGACGATTATTTTGTCAGTGATGGCGGTGGTTTTGGCTTCGGGGGCAGGTTATTTTATGCTTTATAAATGGCAGAGTACGAATCCGATTCTTTATCGTTTGACGCAACTTTTGCCAGTATCGGTGGCTAATGTAAACGGCGCGGATGTGCGTTATTCGGATTATCTTTTGATTTATCATAGTACGATTACGCCGATCGAAAAACAACAGGGTAAGCTGGATAATGCGAAAGACAATGATTTTATGGAGCAGCATTATAAGCGTTTGGCACTGGATGAGGCGGAAAATTATGCTTGGGCTCTGAAATTGGCAAAAGAAAATGATTTGACGGTGACGGATAAGGAAGTGGATGAAATGATTTTGGAGCACCGAAAAATTGGTGGGGTGGAACGTAGTGAAGAAGGTTTCAAGAAGATCTTGGAAGATAATTTTGGTTTGACGATGAAGGAATATCGTCGAATGATTTATCTGTCACTGGTGAAGGAAAAAGTTTCGCAGGCAATCGACACAAACGCGGTGCAGCTTGCGGCGCAAGTAGAATCCTTGATTAAATCTGGAAAAGATTTGAAGACAATCTCGGAAGAATTAGGCGACAAAGTACTCTATGAAGAAACCGGTGGGCTAGTCGATAAGATGAACGTGGATGGCGGCAGATCACTAAAAGCGATGAGTCTCAATGCGGGGGAAATTTCGGATAAATTTGTATCAAGTTCAGGAGATGGTTATTACTTCGTGAAATTGGTGGCAAAAACTGATTCGACGGTGAATTATACTTCGATCAAAATTTCATTTACGGAATTTGATAAGCAAATGAAGGAAATTCGAGATTCTGGTAAAGTTAAAGAATTAATTAAAATTGATCGACAAGAATCCTAAGTGAGACTAATCAGGAATCCACCTCTGGAAACAGGGGTGGACTTTTTGGTAAATTTGATTACAATAATCTATAAGCGTAAGTTTAGATTACGAGTACTTTAAACTTTAGAAAATTCGAAGGAGGGGGATATGGAATTAAAATTTTTGGGCAGAGGCTCGGCATTCAATGTAAAAGAGGGGAATACGGCAGCGTATTTTATTGAGGATGACCAATTGTTTCTGATTGATTGCGGTGAAGATGTGTTCGCAAAACTGAAGCAAAAAAGTTTGCTTGGCAGAGCGAGGACAGTGAGCCTGATGATTACACATACGCATTCGGATCATATTGGCAGTCTGGGAAGTTTGGTGGCCTATTTGTATCTTGTATTGCATCGACCGCTGAAAATTATTTTGCCGGATAATGATGAATACGTAAAAACGATTGAGCAGATTTTGCAAGGTTTTGGTTGCATAGAAGAGATGTATGATTTAGTGCAAGATACGCAGTATGATGAAAAATTTAAAAGTTTTTCAGGAGTACGTTACGTGAAAACTTGGCATTGCGCGGAGCTGATGAGTTTCGGTCTGATTTTTACCACAAAAGATGGTCTGGTATATTATTCGGGCGATACGAAGGAAATTAAGAATTTGCATTATCTTCTGAGTGAAGGGGTGCAAATCGCGCGGGCTTATATCGACGTGACTTCGGTGAAGAATTCGAACGGGGCACATTTATTTGTGGGAAACTTGGCGATGGTAGTGCCGGAAGATTTAAGAAAGCGGATTTATTGTATGCATTTCAATGATGAAAATTGCATCCAGATGGCGCTAGGTTACGGATTTTCTGTAGTGGAATGTGAAGCGTAAAGCTTGAAGGGAGCAGGAGGCTCCCTTTTTTATTGTAAAATAATAATATGAACCCTGAATTAAAACAGTTTGTAACCAAGTATTT
>CALHIA010000003.1 GCA_938030585.1 uncultured Candidatus Saccharibacteria bacterium
TGGAGCAAATTCAGAAACTTTAAGTTTTGCAGCTTCGACTTCTGGGAACGACATCGCGAAGACGATTTCGGATGGTGAATTCGAATTAGTGATCGTCGACTCGATTCAGACTTTGGCGATTAATGAAATTTCTTCGGCGCCGGGTACGGTTTCCCAAATTACCAATGCAGGTAATTTGATCATTCAAGCCGCAAAAAAGACCGATACGGCGGTGATTATTGTGGGGCATGTGACGAAGGAAGGCACCTTGGCGGGGCCGAAAGTTTTGGAACACTTGGTGGATGTAGTACTAAATTTTGAAGGCGACCGCTACGGTGGTTTTAAGACTATTCGTGCCATTAAAAACCGTTTCGGCTCGACCAGTGAGGCGGCAATTTTCGAGATGACGGAAAAGGGTTTACAGGAAGTACAAAATCCTTCGGCGGCCCTACTAGCAGAGAGGCAAAACACGGATGGGTCAATTATTTTAGCAACTCTAGAAGGTACCAGGCCACTGCTGGTAGAAATTCAGGCTTTAGTTTCGACCACGAATTTTGGTTATCCAAAACGTGCAGCTTCGGGCTTCGACCTGAATCGATTGAATTTGCTAATTGCAGTGATTGAACAGCGCACTAAACTAAAACTGGACGATAAGGATATTTTCTTAAACGTAGTGGGCGGGATTAAAATTAAGGATTCGGCAGCGGACCTCGCGGTATGCCTCGCGATTGCTTCGGCGGCGGCAGGACGCAAGCTCAGTGAAGAATATGTAGTGTTCGGCGAGGTAGGTCTGGGTGGAGAAATCCGCTCGGCTTTTCGACCAGACCAAAGAATTGGTGAAGCAAAAAAATTGGGCTTTAAGCACGCAATTGCGCCAGCGACAATTCATGATAAGTTCGTGATTCCGGTCAAAGATTTACGCACGACTTTAATTAAATATGTGAACGAATAGAGATAGATGAGAATTTTAGGAATTGACCCAGGCACAGGAATTTGCGGTTTTGGGGTGATTGAAGTAAAACAAACTGGTCGCGCTAAAATGATCGATAACGGCGTGATTGCCACGCCGCCACACACCCCACTTTCAGAGCGTTTGCTCGATATTTATGAATCGATGCATGAGATTATTAAATTAAACAAGCCAGATTGTGTGAGTATCGAAAAACTTTTCTTCACCAAAAATATAACGACGGGTATTTCAGTGGCGGAAGCCAGAGGGGTGGTGCTTTTGGTTTGCAAACAGCATGAACTACCAACTTTTGAGTACACACCAAACGAAATTAAGAAGACGATGACCGGTTATGGTTCAGCCGATAAAAAACAGATGCAGGAGATGGTAAAACTGCATCTGGATTTAACTAGTGTACCAAAACCGGATGATGCGGCAGATGCTTTGGCCGCCGCGATCACCCATTCTTTGATGCATCGGTTTTAGAAGATTTATAGATAAAAAAACACCTGCAAGCGCAGGCGTTTTGTAAGCTAAAAATTATTTAGCAATGACTTCGTCGATGATGCCATAATCTTTAGCTTCATCAGCGGACATCCAGTTGTCACGATCCATATCTTTAATGATTTGGTCAACTTTTTTGCCAGTATTTTTGGCGAGAATTTCGGCGAGGCGTTTCTTCAAGAAAATACCTTCCTTGAGCATAATTTCCTGATCCGTGATTTTACCTTGAGTACCAGAGCTTGGCTGATGAATCATCACGCGAGCATTTGGCAGAGCGAAACGTTTACCCTTGGCACCACAGCTGAGCAACATGGCGCCCATAGAGGCCTGAAGACCGATACCAATAGTCTGGACATCCGGCTCAATGTAATTCATAGTGTCAATAATAGCAAGACCATCGTAAACCGAGCCGCCTGGAGAATTGATATAAAGTTTAATATCTTTCTTAGGATCTTCATGAGCGAGAAAGAGGAGCTGAGCCACTACGAGATTAGCAGTGTGAGCATTGACGTCCTCACCGAGAAAGATAATGCGATCATTTAAGAGCCTGGAGTAAATATCATAAGAGCGCTCGCCACGATTGGTGGTTTCAATGACGGTCGGAACGAGGTAGTCGTTGGGATTTGAATTAGTTTGCATGGTAATTTCCTTTCCTTATTTTTGAGATTTGAGTTCATTAGAAACGGCGTTGGAATTAATCTGATTCATCAACTGATTTTCGAAAAGCACGTGGTTATTATATTCGGCAATTTGCTGATTAATGGCATCGATAGATTGCTGAATACTTTGATAAGTGGCTTCATGACGACCAATGCGGGCTTCCAGGGTAGCACGTTCGTTTTGATAGCGCCAACCAGAGATTTGACCAGATTCGACGCGTCGATTAAAATCGAGAATTAATTGATTTAAGGCATTGGTTTCATTATTGTAGGCCTCAGTTTGCTGATTAATAGTAGCCTGCTTGGCGTCAATTTCAGATTTTAGTGAAGTGAGTTTGTCATTAAGCTTTTGAAAAACAGAGTGATATTGCTGATTAAAATCCGTGATAGTCTGACGATGCTGGAAATAGGCGGCGTAATGTTTTTCGAGATATTCCGACAACTCAGCGACTTCGGTACCGAGACGTGAATGCAATTCATCATAGAAGTCATCCTCAGAATAGCTCTTAATCGAGGTGCGGATTTCATGATCAGCCGGAAGGTTATCGTAAGCCTTTTTGATTTCTTCATTCAAGCGATCTTTTTCCCAAAAAGGGACGCGTTGATAAGCCGCATGAAGCATTTCATGAGCCGTGGTCACCTCGATTACTCCTGGAAGATCATTCGATTCGACATGATAGAGATAAATACGATCGTTATCATGGACATAACAACCCAGGACGTAGACTTCATGGTTATGCGAATGACAACTCTGATTAAAGGCCTGCTTCTCTTGCAAAGCTGGATGAGTAGCAAGCAAAGTTTTCGAAGCTTTTTCCGTAAGATTAAGTTTCTGGACGTAAGGCTTCAGGGTGTCAGAAATTTGAAAATCATAAGCCTTGATGTCATCTTGCAGACAGATAAAGGCAAAAGCACCGGCGAAAAGTGTGCAAAAAATCACAAGACCGCTAAGCCAGTCGGCGAGCGTTAGACTGCGCCGACGAGACTGAACGGAGACTTCTGACGGTGAATTTTCCATATTATTTTTCAGTGCTTTCGATCTTTAATTTAAGCTTATCACCTTTTAGGCTAATTTGGGCGATTTGTCCTGGCAAAATTTCTTCCGCAATAATTGCATCAGAGAGCAGGGTCTCCAAATTATCTTCGATAGCACGGCGCAATGGTCTGGCACCATTTTTGGGATCAAAACCTTTTTCGATAAGGAAGTCGCGCACCTTGGTATCAAGTTTCAAACCGATAGCTTTTTCAGCAAGACGCTTTTTCAAATCTTCAATCATATTGTCAAAGATTTCTTCGACCTGCTTACGAGAAAGCGCATGGAAGACTTCGATGGCGTCTAGACGATTAATAAGCTCTGGACGCATAGATTTCTTCAAAGCTTTCATCGCGGCATTTTTACTTGCTTCGTAATCTTCGGTAATAAATTGATCCTTAGTTTTTTGATGGCTGGAGAAGCCAAAGGCCTGATCATTATACATTTCGTCAGAACCGAGGTTGGAGGTAAGGATGACGATAGTATTATTGAACTTCACACGGTTACCTTGGCCATCAGTGAGAACTCCGTCCTCAAGAATTTGTAGCAGCATATTAAAGACATCTGGGTGGGCTTTCTCAATCTCATCAAAGAGTACGACGGAATATGGATGACGACGTACCGATTCGGTTAATTTACCACCATCGTCATAACCAACGTAACCAGCTGGCGCACCGACTAGGCGAGAAACATTGTGCTTTTCACCAAATTCTGACATATCGATTTTAATTAAGGCATTCTCACCACCGAAGACCTCGCGGGCGATTACACGCGCAAGCTCGGTCTTACCCACACCAGTCGGGCCCATGAAGAGGAAGGAGCCAATCGGACGTCTAGGATCACCAATACCAGAACGACCACGGCGAATAGCCTTAGCTACGTCATGAATCGCTTCATCTTGACCGATAATAGCCTTGTCGAGATGGGCTTCTAGTTTCGAAAGAATCTTCAATTCGCTACCATGTACCTTGGAAACTGGAATACCAGTCTTGAGAGAAATGGCTTCAGCGAGATTTTCTTCGGTGAGCACTGGTGAAACATTTTCATCCACGCCGGCCTGCTCGAGAGATTTGATTTTTTCTTCTAATTTAGCGAGGCGAGTTTTGTAGAGAGCGGCCTTTTCAAAATTCTCAGCTTCAGCACTTTCTTCAATCTTCTGCTGGAGTGACTCACGCTCGATTTTTAATTTCTTATATTCGCCACTACCACTTTTATCGGCGGCTACTTTAGTGATAGCGCTAGCTTCATCAATCACATCGATAACCTTATCTGGCATGTAGCGATCATTAATATAACGCTTCGACATACTGACGGCGGTTTCAATAATCTTATCTGGGATTACGACGCCGTGATGTTTTTCGTAATGCGATTTAATTCCCTTCAAAATACGCACCGTAATCACATCGGAAGGTTCCTCGACGATAACGGTTTGGAAGCGACGAGCTAGAGCCTTGTCTTTTTCGATTGATTTACGATATTCGTCCATGGTAGAAGCGCCAATTAGATGAATTAGGCCACGTGCGAGGGCGGGCTTCAAGATATTCGCAGCATCCAGGCTACCCTCAGAGGAACCAGCGCCGGTCAAGAGATGAATTTCGTCGATAAAGAGAATAAGATCCTTACTTTCGATGGCTTCGTCGATGATACCCTTAATACGTTCCTCGAAATCACCACGGAATTTAGTGCCGGCAACCACGGAACTGAGATCGATTTGGTAAATTTTCTTACCGATCAGATTACCTGGTACCTCGTTTTTGGCGATACGCGTAGCGAGACCTTCAACAATAGCGGTCTTACCGACACCAGCTTCCCCGATAAGTACGGGATTGGACTTAGTACGACGGGAGAGTACGGTAAGCGCACGTTCAATTTCACGATCGCGACCAATCACAGTATCGAGACGACCTTGACGGGCCAATTCAGTGAGATCGACACCATATTTCGTGAGCCATTTGAGTGGACGTTTGCGCTTAAAATCGTTTTTCTTTTGATCAATCTTGGCTTCTTCGGCCTGTTTTTCGGCAAACTCCTCAATGGTTTTGGATAATTCCGTGAGGTCAATATTGAGACCTTGGAGAATTAAACTGGCGCGAGAATTTGGCTGGCGAATCAGAGCATAAAGTAGGTGCTCGGTGCCAATCAATTTAATCCCCTGCTCTTTCACGAAGTTGGAAGCGAGGCGCAAAGTCAAAACTGCAGCTTCCGAAAGTGACATCATCGCCATATCCGCTCCTGGGACTTCGATGGCGGTATGATTCATCAGTTTTTCAACTTGGTCGAGATTCACATCTTCATCGGCGAGAAAACGTGCACCAGTGGAAGTGTCCTGCGAAAGAATACCGAGAAGCAGATGTTCGGTGCTCATGTAGCCGTTATTATAGCGCTTGGCATAATAGTCAGATTTTTGGAGCGCAAAACGAGCATTCTCAGTTAATTTATTCATTATTTCAGTAAATTCATCTTGCATAATTCTATTGTATAGCAAATATTAGCACTGTCAAGCCATGAGTGCTAATTCTTTCCAGTTACAAGACAGGTTTAGGTAATTATTGCAAAATTAACAGAGGCGTGATTTTAACTTAGGCAGATTTCAGAACTTCGAGACCTGGAAGAGTACCATGAATTAAGAATTCGAGACTAGCACCACCACCGGTGGAAACTAGTGAGAAGTTAAGTGGAGACTGGTCGACGTAACGATTTTGCAAGAGATTTTCTACGAAACCCGTCGTATCACCGCCGCAGATTACGGAAAGATTTTCTGCTGGATTTTTAGCACCAATCGTCTCAGCAATAACCCTGGAAGCAAAATCAAAAGGTGGTTTTTCGGTAAGACCGAGAGTGCCATTCCAGATAATGGTGTGAGATTTTAATACGAGATCGATTAGCTGGTCGAGAGATTTGGGGCCGATATCGAGTTTGGCGCCAGATTGATCCTCGTTAAAATCGGAGGTAACAGTAATCTGGGGTAAATCCGAAGTAAACCCATCCGCAGCAATTTTACCGCCGACAAAAATATAATCGGCGAGTTTAGAAAAATGCTCGATAAGGGGAGATTTATCTTTAACTTTGGCACCACCAATGATTAGCAGTACAGGGTGAAGAGGATTTTCTTGTACCTTTTTTAGATTTTCGATTTCCTGTTCGACAAGTAAACCCATGACGCTCGGAAGTAGACGCGGCAAGGCATCAGTGGAAGCGTGGGCGCGATGTAAAACGCCGAAACCGTCCTGAACAAAACAATCTGGCTGAACAGTATCAAAAATGGCCTCGGCAAAATCTTTTGAATTCTCCTCTTCACCAGGATGAAAACGTAGATTTTCTAACAAAATGACCGCACCTTCTGGGGCCTCAGAGATTAATTGTTTGGTAGCCTCGCCAGTAGTTTCAGGCGCAAAAAAGACTTCACGTTGCAATAAACG
>CALHIA010000004.1 GCA_938030585.1 uncultured Candidatus Saccharibacteria bacterium
GATTTACGGACTTTTAGGGGTGCTAGCTGTGGGATTCTTGTGGCTTTGTGGCAACGCGATTTCTTCAAATCTTGCTTATGACAATTGGATTAAGGGTCTCGACACAAATAAATACATCGCCGCCGACTCTCGTAATGGTGATATGGGTGATAATTATGAAGGTAATAAGGACGCTAAGGTTATTATCTCTGAATATGCCGACTATCAGTGTCCATTCTGTTCCACGGTTTTTCCATATCTCTCGGATATCGTGAAAGAATATGATGGTCAAGTTGGTCTAGTCTTTCGCTCTTATATCTTGAGCTATCATCAAAACGGCACCGCCGCGGCTTCAGCTGCTAATGCTGCCGCTCTCCAGGGCTACTGGGAACCATACGCTAAGAAACTTTTTAAGGAACAATCGAACTGGGAATCTCTTTCTGCCTCTGACCGTGATAATCATTTCCGTGAGTACTTTGTCGAAGCCACCGAAGGTAAGGGCGATACGGCAAAATTCCTCAAAGATATGAATTCCGATGCGGTAAAGCAAAAAATCAAGGCCGATATGGCAATTTCGAAGCGTCTTGGCGTAAATGAAACTCCAACCATTTATATTAATGGCAAAGCTTTCGAACTTCCTTCCGCTAAGGAAAAAGAATTCAAGGAAAAACTTCGCGAAGCCATTAATCAGCAACTAAAATCTTAGTTTAGGCATATACTAGTAGTATGAACCGCAATTTTGATCCGGACTATCTGGCTACTAATCACCCACCCACCTTTTTCTTTTATGATTTGGAGACCTCTGGGATTAATCCGCGTGAAGATCGCATTATGCAGTTCGCTGGGCAACGCACTGACCTTGAATTTAACCCAATTGGTGATCCAGTTAATCTCTTTGTGCGTCTCGATGAGGATACTTTACCAAGTCCCTACGCTATCGTCACCACCAATATTACCCCGAATGATACGCGCATGGATGGCCTTTCGGAGCCAGAACTCTGTAAGATTTTGCAGGAAGAAATTTTTACCCCGAACACTATCATCTGTGGTTTTAATTCTGTGCGTTTTGATGATGAATTTATCCGCTATCTGTTTTGGCGCAATTTCTATGATCCATACACTTGGCAATATCTCGATGGTCGCAGTAAATTTGATATTTTGGATGCCGTTCGTATGGTGCGGGCGCTGCGGCCAGGGGGAATCAATTGGCCAGTTGCGGAAGACTCCAAGACTGGCGAGAAAAAGCCGACCAACCGCCTTGAGCTCCTCACTGCTTTGAACGGAATCACTCACGAACATGCCCATGATGCGCTTTCCGATATTTATGCCACGATTGCTGTAGCGAAAATTATTCATGAAAAGCAGCCAAAACTACTCGATTTTCTCTTAAAATTGCGTGATAAAAAACAGCTTCTGCGTTTTCTGAACGCCACAAACCTTTCCATCGATTCCGCGACGCCTTTTGTCTACACTAGTGGACATTACTCGAGTAAAACTAATCACACCACAGTAGCGGTGCCAATTGCCCCTGGGAAAAACCAAAATATCATAGTCTTCGATTTGCGCTACAACGTCGAGGATATTTTGCAGGCGGAAAAGGAATTCAAACCCGAAGAAAAGGTTAGTCGCACTGGCAAAAAATATCAAACTTGGTTCGATTTTTCGAAATATGTCAAAGAATTAACCCCGAGTAAATGTCCGGCAGTCGCGCCACTCTCGGTTTTAGACGTTGAGAGCACCGAATCTAGTTCGAATGGGGTCGAGGAATTTCCGGCCGGCACCACTGGCTGGCAAAAAATTAAGCTCGAAAAATCCCAAATTGAGCAAAATCTTAAAACACTTAAGGATCACCCAGAATTCATTGAGCGGATGCGAGAATTATTCACCCGTGAGCGTAATTTTGATAAGCTCGAAGAGGCCGAAGCGAGACTTTATGATGGCTTCCTAAATAATGAAGACCGTAAGCAAGCTTCCGTTGTGCCGAATCTTCGCGCTAATGAGCTGGCTGATTTTCATCCACTTTTTCAGGATGAGCGTCTCGATTCATTACTACTTAATTACAAAGGCCGTAATTTCCCAAATGCGCTCAGTCAAGATGAAATCGCGAAATTTGAAAAATACCGTGCCGCTAGAATTGCTCGTCAGACTCCTGGCTTTATTCAAGCGATGAACGATTTATTAAAACGTTATCAAACCACCGGCGAAACTGCCGACGGTCGCAAAATTCTCGATTCCACCCTCGAAGATCTCAAGATGTGGTTCGAATTGGTTTCTTAAACCTATTCCGTTTATGCTATAATGAAAACATATATAGGCTGCATCTCCTCTCGCCTAAGTTCATTTAAACTCTCATTGAGGTCAATAATTTTAGCTGTCTTATTCTCTGTGGTATTTTATGAATTATCTTTTTCAAGCCAGGTATTTGCCTTATATGCTCCAACCCTTTCCGCTTCAGTCGATAATACTGCGGCTTCAGTAAATGGAAATCAAGTAATCAATACCACTTATAAAACTACAGAAATTTATCTAAATCTTACAGTTAATACGAATAATAAAACTGGTTATGCGGTAACCCTAAATTCAGAAACCGATGAAACAGCACTAGTAAATAGTGATTCCGCGAATGGTGCGAAAATTAATTCGATTAGCACGAGTTTACCATTAAATAATTTACCAAATAATTCTTGGGGCTATAAATTAGCGTCGGCTACGAATTACGTGCCAATTCCAGCCTTGTCTACGCCAGCACAAATCCTTCAAACCGCAGGTGAGACTAGCGGCAATGAAACGAACGGTATGAAAATTGGTCTGAAATTAAGTGATAATCTCGAAAGTGGCAGATATACAAATAAGTTAATATTTTCAATTCTCACCAATAATTACGACCGCATCGCCCTCATGACGAATGGCCCTATTTTTAATACAAAATTAAAATCTCTCGAAACCGCTACGAATAAAATTGAACGTTTTAAAAAGAGTGCAGTTGCCCCAGCTGCTTCCATGAATGCAGTAAATATTGAAGATGAGAACTCCGATTATGAAATTAAGCTCTGGCTAGACCCTGTAGATAAGATAGCCTATTATTACGCTGAAACTGAAAAAGTATATTTAAACAGATATTGTAGTCAGATGTTCTATGCGGGGTTTAGTGAACAAAAAATAAAAAATATTTTAGAGTTGGATCTTTCCAGTTTCGATACCTCTAAGGTGACGGATATGGGCAATATGTTTTCAGGCATATCTAGCCTCACTACACTCAACCTCTCCCGTTTCGATACCTCCAAGGTGTGGAATATGGGTTCTATGTTTTCTGGAATGATTAATCTTACTACTCTTAATCTTTCAAATTTCGACACATCCAAGGTGACGAATATGAGCTTTATGTTTGATAATATGCGTGGTCTCACCAACCTTGATCTTTCTAACTTTGATACCTCCAATGTGACGGATATGCGTTCTATGTTTTCTAGCGTGTCTAAGCTTACCGACCTTAATCTCTCTAGCTTCGGCACATCCAAGGTGACGAATATGGGATCGATGTTTTCTGGCATGTCTAGTCTCACTAACCTTAATCTCTCTAGCTTCGATACCTCCCAGGTGACAAATATGGGCCATATGTTTTATGAGACGCGTAATCTCACCTCCATTAACCTCTCTCATTTTGATACCTCGAAGGTGACAAGTATGCGCTCTATGTTTGGTAACATGGCTAATCTCACCACTCTGGATCTCTCCAATTTCGATACCTCACAGGTGACGGATATGGGCTACATGTTTTCTTACATGCCTAATCTCACGACCCTTAATCTATCTAGCTTCGATACCTCTAATGTGAAGGATATGGGTTCTATGTTTTCTAGTGTATATAAACTCACTACTCTTAACCTCTCTAGTTTCGATACCTCGAAGGTGACGAATATGGAATCTATGTTTGATAGTATGCAAAATCTTACTACTCTTAATCTTTCTAGCTTCGATACTTCCAATGTAACGAACATGAACGCTATGTTTTATGGCATGTCTAATCTCACTACACTTAATCTTGCCAACTTTAATACCTCTCAGGTGACGAACATGCGTTATATGTTTGCTGGCATGCCTAATCTCGTCACACTTGATATCTCTAATTTTGATACCTCTAAGGTAAAGGATATGAGTTCTGTGTTTGCTCTTCGAGATGAAGATAAACTTCAAGATAAGCTAGAAAAAATCTATGTAAATAATGATTTTGACACAGCTAAACTTACAAACTTTTCAGAAATGTTTAAAAATCGTAAGAAGCTACGGGGTGGTGCTGGCTCATATCTAGCTGATCCATCCACTGCGGATAAATCCTGGCTCCGTATCGACGACCCAACTAACGGCCGTCCAGGTTACTTCATTAAAAAACTATAAAAATCATCACGTTTATGGTAAGATAAATGCATATGCAAGGCCAAAAATCTAATTCTCTTAA
>CALHIA010000005.1 GCA_938030585.1 uncultured Candidatus Saccharibacteria bacterium
CGACAACAGGCTGGGTTGGAGCTTCAGTGATAGGCTGGGTGTCAACTTCGGGAGTAGGCTGGTTGACAACTTCAGTAGTAGACTGAAGTGTAGTTTCCGCAGTAGTCTGTACATTATTCAGAGCGAAAGCGCCTTGGAATGGCACATTTTTGCCACGCACGTATTGATATTCATATTTTTGGTCAGTAGCTAGCATCAGCATGATGATTGGCGAGAAGAAAATCGTCAAATACGGAAAGGCTGGCTGTTTTTCACCAAAAGCAGCAGGTAGCTTGTAGCAGAAAATAAAGTACGGAATTAAACCGATTACTGGAATCAGAATCGAGATAGCGAATAACTTATTTAACTCGACCGCATCGTAAAGCTTCATCAAACCCAATATCGGAATGGCACCCTGCCACATCTTTTTCTCGCCATAAATTTTCTTCATCAAGAGAACCTTACCGGCAATATAAAGGCCGAGAACAATTAACAATAAAAGCAAAGTAATAATATTGGAAGTTAAGACTTCACCAAAAGTCGGCATCTTAGTCATATAGTTATTACTGAAAAAATAATCGTAAATTTTTTGAAGATTCATAAGCTAATTTTAGCATAAACACGATAAAATTACACTTTAAAAATCGTGATGCGGGAGCCGGCGTAAGCCTTGGTGGAGACAATTTCAGCATCGAGTTGATGGGGGTCGAAAGTGGCCGGGTGAGATAAAACTAAAAATTCTTTCGCGAGCTTCGGAAGCGTGGCGATGTAGTCAGCTAGTTTCGGGGTGATTTTATCATATGGTGGGTCGGCAAAAACGATATCGAAACGATTATCAAAAGTCAGAGTTTCCGCCTTTTTAGCAAAAATTCGCACCTGACTTGATACACCGAGATTTTCCGCGTTTTGGCGAATCAATTTCGCAACTTCGCGGTGATTTTCGATAAACGAAACATGCTTGGCACCGCGAGACAAGGCCTCGAAACCTAGTGCGCCAGTGCCAGCAAAAACATCGAGCACTACTTTCCCCTCGAGGTGAGTCGATAAGGAATTCATGATAGCCAAGCGTTCACGCGAACCCATCGGATGAGTGACGGCG
>CALHIA010000006.1 GCA_938030585.1 uncultured Candidatus Saccharibacteria bacterium
GGAAAATCGCTTTCAATAATTATGGATTTGCTAGTTTTTTGACTGCAATTTTTCTTTGTATTTTAGGTCTCGGGGGGGGGGTGCCTCTTTTTAGTTGAAGATGCCTCTGCGCTTTATGTTCCGAGTATTTCCGTATCCACTAATGCTTTAAATTCGGTGAACGGTAATGCAGTTTTAAATTCGACGAATAAAACCACGGAAATTCCGATTAATTTGACCGTACAAACGAATCATCGTACCGGCTATACGGCAACCATGAGTGCTGAAACCGGTGAAACTGCTTTGGTTAATGCGAGTTCGACTAATAACGCTAAAATTAATTCGATTACGAGCCCATTAGGTTTAGCGAATTTTCCGACAAATTCTTGGGGATATAAATTAAGTACAGAAACTACCTATAGTCCGATTCCGGGAGTGGGTAATCCGGCTAATTTAATTAATACTAGTGGAAAAACTGATGGTTTAGATTCGCGAGTAATTAACGTGGGGATGAACTTGAGTCAGAATTTGGAAAGTGGCCGTTACGTAAATAAGTTAGTGTTTTCGGTGGTGACAAATCCATATGAAAAGGAAGCGGTATTAACGGCTGGTCCGGATTTTATCCAAAAAGTGACCGCGCTTGACACCAATCAAACTTATGATGTGTGGAACGAAAATATGGGCAAGAAAGAAAATGTACGGGCTTTCAGAAGAAGTCATGTAGCTCCAGCGGCGGTTCCGGCCAATGCGGTGAATGTTGAAGATAATGCGTCGTCCGACTATGAAATTAAAGTTTGGTTTGATGCGGCAGAAGGCGTGATGTATTATTGGGCGCCGATTGAGAAAATCTATTTAAATCAGAATGCTTCTCGCATGTTTATGCACTTTACTAAACTTACGGAATTGGAACTTTCGGGATTTGATACAAGTCGGGTGGAAAATATGACATACATGTTCAGAAGTCTCCATTCGATGAAAAGCCTTGATCTTTCAAGTTTTAGTACGCCAAAGTTAAAAGATATGACGGGGATGTTTTATGCTGCGATTGGACTAAAAACGCTTAATTTTGGCAATAATTTTGATACAAGTAATGTAGTGAGCATGAGCCATATATTTCTGGACGCAAACAATCTGGAATATCTAGATTTAGCGAAATTTAATACGCAAAACGTGACGGATATGAATCATATGTTTAGAAATATGTATGCATTGAAGGCAATAAAATTTGGTGAGAAATTTAAGACAAATAATGTAATCAATATGGGGAGTATGTTCGCGGCGACCTGTAGTCTAAAAGAGCTAGATTTGTCGAACTTTAATACCTCTAAGGTGACAAAAATTATTGAACTTTTTGGCTTGGTGGATTTTAAAGGCGATAGCTTTACTTGCCCTGGTGGAGATAAGCTGGAACGGGTTTATGTTTCGGCGGATTTTGATACTTCGAAGGTGACGGAATCTTTTAATATGTTTGCTGGAAGGACTAAACTTAGGGGCGGTGAGGGGTCGTTTGAAGCTAACCCATCACAAGCTGGGATTGAATGGCTGAAAATTGACAGACCTGGCGTGAGGGGGTATTTTACCAATGTGAATAAGAGGACGATTTCTTCCCTTTCGATAATGCAAAATGTAGATGCCGGGGTTTGTGCTAATTCAAACTTGTATGAAGTTGCAACATTAGTGGATATACGTGACGGGAATTCTTATACGGTTGCTAAGCTAAAAGATAATAAATGTTGGATGACGCAGAATTTACGACTAGTGAATAAAACTTTGACACCGGTAGATTCAGACGTTTCCGTAAATTTTACAGTGCCGGCATCAAATCTGAATGTGGCTAATACTTACGATTCGCCTACGGTATCGCCGATGGTCTATTTTGACCCAAGTAAACCACAAGATGGAGCTTATTATAACTGGTTTACGGCAACGGCAGGTACGGGTGGTAGAAATATTCCGGAAGGGTCGGATGCGCCAAGTTCGGTTTGTCCAAGCGGTTGGCGATTGTCGCAAGGTGGCAATAGAAGCGAATATTTGACCTTATTAAATAGCTATGATGGTAATGTGGTAAATCTATGTGGTGCACCATTGAATTTTATAACGCCAGGTTATGTGCATGAGCGAAATCTGATTGGTGTTGGTTCAAATGGTCTGTATTGGAGTTCGACGGCGGGTCCTGCAAATTGGGCGCATCGCATGAGTATATGGGGAAATAATTCTGATCAGAGCAGTAGCTGGCAAGTAGATGGCGCCTTGGTGCGCTGTTT
>CALHIA010000007.1 GCA_938030585.1 uncultured Candidatus Saccharibacteria bacterium
TTCTGAAAAAATGCAAAGCGACCCAGATTTTTATCTCTTTTCTCCTGATGAAACTACCAGTAACAAAATCGATGCCGTTTATGATCAAACCACGCGTGCTTGGGGTGATTTGGCTATTGAAAAATGGGACATGCCAGAATCTGCTACTGGCCGCATTATCGAGCTGCTTTCGGAAAATGTACTTTTTTCTACTATGGTCGGCCACTTGATGACTGGAAAAGATGCTTTGATGACTAGCTACGAAGCTTTCTTCTCAATCATCCTTTCACAAATTGTTCAACATCTGAAATTTCTCGAGCAGGCCGAAACCATCTCATGGCAAAAAGACTATCCTTCCGCCAATCTTCTCAGTACCAGTACCTGTTGGCGTCAGGATCACAATGGTTTTTCTCATCAATCCCCAATCCTTCTCTCCGCCTTGCTCGCACGTCCTGGCCACCACGTCTCCTGCCTCTTTCCGCTCGATGCCGAAAGTGTGAAGCCGTGTTTTCATTATCTTTTTGAGCGCCAAAATCAAGTCAATTTGGTTACTCTCAATAAGACCGAACAGCCAGTCTTTCTAAAAGAAAAACAAGCCGAACTTTGTTTTAAGCGAGGTATTTGCTTCTTCGACACCACCAAGTTAAATGGTTCGCTTCAGGCTCTTGATAACTCTGAAATTCCAGAGTACGATTACATTTTTGTTGCGGCTGGCGATATTAGTTTTAATGAATCCTATCAGGCAGTTAAGCAACTTCAGCAAGATTTACCAAAGCTAAAAATTGGTCTCGCCTATATTTCTGCCCTTACCTACGCCGGTATCGGTTTTGCTGACCAGGCGCTTTCAAGTTCAGAATTTAATCAGATGTTTGGTTCCAGTGCGAAAATAATCGCAAACTTTCATGGCTACCCACATGATTTGAAAAATATTTTAGCTAATTACACTAATCCGAAACGCATCTTTGCTCACGGCTACGAGGAGCAGGGAAGTACGGTCACGCCATTTGCTATGTTGGCTATGAACCAAACCTCTCGCTTCCATCTGATGCTCGATGTCGCTAAATCTGAAAAAGCCACCAGTCTTCTCGATAAATATCAATTCGAAATTGATCAGCGTATGGCCTATGCCTTGGAATATGGCGAAGATCAAGAATAACCCACAAGAATTACATTAATTATTCGTAGTAGTTATCGATCTCATTAAAAATAGCCCACACAGGGGCTATTTTTTTAAGACTTCTTTTTCAAAAATGGCTTACGTATTCGCTTCTGTTTTTCAGGTGCTAGCTTAGCAAACATCATGCGCCCAGAATTAGTCTGCAGGAATTTTTCGAACATCACATCCACTGACTCACCAATTTTATCGCTGGCATTATCGACTACTACCATCATGCCATCTGGAAGATAACCTACTCCTTGTTTTGGATTGCTACCGGTACTGGTGATCTTCAAAGTGAAGCATTCACCCGGTAGATATTCCGAGCGTAGTTCCACGACAAGTTCATTAATGTTGAGAACATCAATATTCATCGTCGAAGCTACTTTGCCAAGATTGTAATCAATCGTCATAATCGAGCCGTGATTCTCTTCAGCTAGTTGCAAAAGTCTTTCGTCTACTGGCGTACGATCCAGTTCGTCCTTCAGAATTACTACATCAGTCGAAGGGATACGTTCAAGTTCTGAGACTACATCCAGTCCAAATCTCGCTCGCGTGCGTTTTTCGCTATCTTTTCCATCCGCCAGTAGTTGCATTTCATGAATTACACTACGTGGGATAATTAAAATCCCGCCTAAGAATCCAGTCTGTGCTACTTTTAATACGCGTCCATCCATCAAAGCCGATGAGTCGACATAAATTTTTCGTTTTTGGCCAAAATAATTAAAGCTCTTCTTGAAAGAACGGTATGCAAGAAAGCTAGTTTCAATTAAGATGAGGCCATGAACGATTAAAGAAATAATTTCCATAAAACCTTTCTTATTATGTTAAAAAATATCTAAGCACATCCCCCTCGGTATCCGAAGCTATTGTATCACCGATTAAGAAATAATACCAAAAAATCTTATGTAATTTTTACTATCCAAAAATTTCATAATTTCTGCCTAAAGGTTCTAGCTCCATAATAAATGGAGCTAGAATTCATTAAGCTTTAAACTCAGGTTATGAGCCTAATTTACTAGTAACGGTGCTACCAGCGCGATCTTTTAATGTTACTACAATAGAAGTTTCACTTCCAGTCATCGTATAAGTTGTAGTATTGTCGCCAGCTTGCGCGGTTCCAGAAGCTACTACTGTGCCATCTACGGAGACCGTGTAGCTGTCCAATTGTTCAGAACCTGCTTTTGCTTCAAACTTCAGTACTGAGCCACTGTTAATCGTACTATTTTTAATCCTTACCGTAGGTGCACGATAGGAACAGTCATCTGTAGTGAATGGGTCATAGCCGTCAGCAGATTTGGCAAAGCTCTTATTTTTCGAAATTGGATCAATGGTAAAGCTGATATCTACTTCTTCGATTAAGCTTGGGTCGGTACAATCAGAAGCTTTGTGTTTGTTGATGCGGTTAAATTTCATTTTTTCAGTCTGAGCACCCGAGGTTTTATTATTGAACCAACTTGGGAAAATATCGGTAATTCCACTTACGGTAAGAGTTTGAATTCCAGCTGGTTTTTGGACTTTGTCTCCAGACTTCCACTTACCAGCATTGGCATAAACATCTTTATGTACTGGTTCCATGTAATCATTGGCTACGCGACGCACGACTGTGTTTGAAGAGTTCGTTAAACCGCGGCCATCGTGGTTACCATTCCAGACCACTGTTGCAACCACTGGTGAATAAGAGGCAATAAGAGAGTCTTTCGTTACGGTCGAAACATTAGTCGTGGTCGTACCAGTTTTGGTCGCCGTCCAAACTCCAGGCACCACAAAACCGAATGACGCACCTAAACTTCCGAAGACCATTGAACGAGCAGAGGTGTCACTAAGAATGTCGGAAATCATGTAAGCGGCCTGGGAGTCAAGTACACGATTACCAGAGGTATCTTCCCATTTTTCGAGTACATCACCTGAACCGTTTTTGACTTCTAGGATGTATGAAAGTGGTTTATATACACCACCACGAGCCAGGGAAGCATAAGTATTCGCGTGCTCAATCAGTTTAACGGTACAACCCGAACCAATCGCGATCGAGAGGCCACCAGAAGTATCCGTACAATATGATATGTCACCTAAATCATGTGCAGTCTTAATGCTATCTTCGATACCGTTGATGTAGAGGGCTTTTACCGCTGGAATATTCAAAGAGTTGGCCAAGGCTTTGCGAATGGAAGTATTGCCATAGAAGGCGCCCGTGTAGTTACGAAGTTTACAGTTACCAGTGAAACCCGCACAATAGAAATTGTCGATATTTTCATCTTTCAAAATCGAACCAGCACCATAGTTCACCCCTTCACGCTGTTTGAAGAGTGGAGCGTAGTCCAAAATTGGCTTAATTGATGAACCTGGTTCGAGTAGTGAAGTGGAAGCGTTTACTTCGCCATAGACCGGTTTGTTCCAGTCAGCAGAACCTACCATTGCAATCACTTGTCCGGTTTCCACATCGACAGAAGAGAGTGAAATATTGTCACTGCCATTTTGGTACATCAATGCAGAACCGTTAGCTACTGCCTTCTCCGCATATTCCTGAGCCTTCAGATCTAGACTGGTCTTGATCGTGAAACCACCTGCGCGCATCGTCTTCACGCCATATTTTTCCTCTAGCTGGCGCTTCACTTCAAGCACGAAATGAGGAGCCTTAATGTCAGTATAACGGCTAGATTCTGGCTGGATCGACTCAAGAACTTTTTCTTCTTTGGCCGCTTTAGCTTGCTCTTCAGTGATATACCCCATCTTTACCATCACGTCGAGAGTCTTGTGTTGACGTTCAATCAGGGATTTATTGTAAGCAGTATTATATGGGCTAAGTAAAGTCGGGTTATTCGGAATTGAAGCGAGCAATGCTGATTCACCGAGGGTCAAATCTTTGGCTGATTTTTTGAAATAAGCTTGTGCCGCACTTTCTACCCCGTTACGACGACCACCATAAGGCGATTCATTGAGATACATGGTAATGATTTGCTCTTTCGAATACATCTTCTCGACCTCGAGCGCCAAAATCATTTCCTTAATCTTACGAGGTAAGCCAGAAACCGTACGGTTGCCAGCTTCGTCTGCAAAATAAACCTGCTTAATTAGCTGCTGAGTCAAAGTCGAACCACCTTGCACGCCACGTCCAGTCACGGTTGAAAGCGCTGCACGAATCAATGCTGAGAAATTTACACCTGGGTGGTTATAAAAGTCGCGGTCCTCAATGGCTACCGTCGCTTGGCGCATATAGGTAGAAATATTATCTCCTTCCACCACCAGACGATAATCACCGTCACCTTTATCTTCCCAAAGAGTCTGTCCATTGCGGTCCAAATAGGTGTTTACTGTACCGGTTACTTTCATTTGATCAAGACGAATTTCATCCAAGTCTTTCTTAAAGTAAAGGAATAAGCCACCCACAGCAATGATTGCAAGTAAGAACATCGCGGCGCCAAATTTCAAAATCATAAACAAGCCCTTCTTCGAGAAGAGATTACGAATTACGCGTTTTGGCGCAAGCTTAGCAAAGAAGCGCTTCACTGGTTCTTTTGGCAGTTTGGCTAATTCTTCTGCTTCGCGTCTTGCCTTAGCTTCCTGCTTCATTTTATTTTTGTAAACCAAGCTAGAGTAGACATTCATCTTACGATCACTCTTCATGAAAGGTGATTTTTTTGGTGCCTTTGGTTTATCCTTACTATTT
>CALHIA010000008.1 GCA_938030585.1 uncultured Candidatus Saccharibacteria bacterium
ACGCGGAATGAAATGGTGGTACCGACGTTACCGAAGACGGCATTACGGACATTTTCGGTCATCTGAGAGATATATTGGTTAGCAACGGTGAGATTGAGACCGTATTTGCGAGCCTCGGAGAGAATTACGGCAAAAGAATCGGTGGCAAAGTTCTGGAACTCGTCGACATAGAGGTAGAATGGACGGCGATTCTCAACCTCTGGAATATCCGAGCGAGACATGGCGGCAAGCTGGATTTTGGTAACTAGGAAGGCACCGAGGATGCCGGCATTATCTTCACCGATGAGACCCTTAGAGAGATTAACCACCAAGATTTTCCCTTCATCCATGATTTTACGGACATTAAAGGTGGATTTTGGTTGACCGATGATATTGCGAATAATTGGATTGGCGGTGAAAGCCCCGACCTTGTTCAAAACTGGAGCGATGGATTCGTTGATCTGTTTGTCATTCCACTGACCAAACTCGTGTTTCCAGAATTGCAGCACTGTAACGTCAGTACAATAATCGAGAGTTTCTTTACGGAATTCTTTATCAGTGAGGAGGCGTGAAATGTCGAGCAGGGTAGTCTCTGGGCGATCGAGAAGCGCAAGTAGAGTGTAGCGCAAGATGTGCTCGAGGCGTGGACCCCAAGAATCGCCAAACATACGCTTCAAAACGCCGATTACTTCAGAACAGACGTTTGGCTTCTTTGAGGCGTCAGAAACTTCGAGTGGGTTGAAACCGACTGGGAATTGAGTGTCAGCTGGATTGAAATAAATGACATCTTTGATACGAGAAGCTGGCACAAAACGGAGATTATTGATGGCAAAATCACCGTGCGGATCGATAATACAGTAACCTTGATTATAGAAAACATCAGAAAGGGCGAAAAGTTCGAGAAGGCCAGATTTACCTGCACCGGTTTGACCGATGATGTAAATATGGCGAGAACGGTCGCGGCGTAGCATACCAAATTGATGGTTGATGCCGCGGAAATTTGTAAGACCGAAGGCGGAAATATTTTCGTCATTACTGGCGATGCCGGTGATGAGAGGGAGTTTGGCTGGTGGTTCGGCAGTTTTAGAGGTAGCCCAAACAATGTTTGGGGTCTCGACTGAGGTATGTGGTAAATGATAGACCGAGGCAAGCTCAGAAATATTGAGAATGAAACCCTCATCGGTGAATTGACGGAGTTTGTAGGCCTCGAGGTCTTCTCTGTTAAAGCTACCACCGATGGATTTAAAACCATTGAGGTTGGTGGAGTTGTACTGTTTAAAGGTACCGACTAGAGCCTGCATATCGAGTTGAGCATTAATTTCGCTGTCGCCGAGGTAGGCAAGGCGGATTTTAACTTGATAGCCGAGTTTAGTGGCCTTAGTTTCGGCAGCGGAAATCTGTGATTTAACGCGTTCAGAGAGTTCGACGGCTGGTTTTGGACTACCAGAGCCACCGCTTGGTGGAGTAGAGAGTGCAGAGAGTAATTCAGCTAACCAGGTCCAATCAATATTAAAAAGCTTGAGTGAAGAAGCGGGATTTTTTTGGGCTTTGACCCAAGCATCGGTTTTTTGGTGCCAGGAATCGGCGACTGGACGCGTAAGAATTTGGATCCAGAGTTCTTCATTGCTATCAGGATTCAGTTTGGCGAGGGTACCAGTAATGCCGGCGAGCGGGTCGACTTCGAAAGTATCAAAGGTCTTAATTGGTAAAACTTCATTTTCGGTAAGCGAAAGCTCCGAACTGTAGACAACATTGTGGCTGTGAACGGTTTCGGTGTAATCTTTGTCGACGACGTGAATTTGGACACTTGGGTATTGCGCATAAATTTGCCCTTCGACGAAGCTCTGCAAAGTTTTCGGCACATAGACATAAAAACGAATCTGTCCACCAGAGGAGACAATCTCGAAACTGAGGTGTTCCTGGGCGGTACCAGATTGACGTAAAAGTTCAGTATCTTTCAAAATACCATGAAGTGAGGCGAACATTTGCTCGGCGGAAAGTTCCTTTTTGTCGTTATTTTTTGGAATTTCCAGCATCAAAAGTACTGACTCGAGATTCAGGGTCTTTAGTTGATTGATTTTTTTGTAATTTTTATATGTGAGATATCCTAGGACGCCAACAATTGGGAGCCAAACAATAGGCATCAAGATAAAATGAACTAATTCCGCTATCATACTTCTATTTTAGCATTACTGACCGAGTTCGTCAGCATAAGTATAAGTGTTTCGGTCGACACGACGGAAAAGTTTTTTGTTTTGAAGATTTAAGAGAATGGTGGTTTCTTTAACCTTGCGAGTTTTGAGAACGCGTTTGACAATTTCTTCCCTTGTGAGCGGCTCGCCGGCTTCTTTTAGAATGTCAGTAATAATTTGTGCGACTGTGCCACGTTTGTAGCCCCAGATGTCAAGGGCATAAATACCGCGACCGATCAAGACAAAACGAGGATCCTTAATCAGTTCGTTATGGATGGCTTGAGTGGTGACATTTTTGCGGCGGAATTTGGAATTGGAAATTGCGTCAGCAATGTCGCTAAAATGCATCGGTTCGTTTTGATTTTTCAAGATAACGTAAATCTTGTCACGGATGTTTTTCGGGTTAACGGTTGGCCATTTGGCGAGACCCCATTGATCATCTAGTGAAGAAAGTTGCTTAGAGATGGAAGCGATGGCACGGATGTGATTTGGGTGCTCATAATTCAATTTGGCATCAAGTTCATCTAGATTCATTGGGAGCTTGTTGTTACGGATAAGGGTAACAATTTCGTCGGCCTTGCGCTTGATTTCGCGTTCGTTGCCGTATTCCGCGATGCCGGTGGCGTTGTAGTAGCGCTCGGATTCATCAATATGAACGAGGCGAGCGGAAATTTCACTAATGAAATTAATGGCAGCTAATTCCTTTTCGTTAGGATTGTGGCCGTAGATTTTTTGGGCAAGAGTGGAAATACGGGCGATTCTTCCCTCTTCGACGAGGAAGCGGATGATAATTTTTTCGGCGGCACCGAGTTCAGGGATTTGGTTTTCTTCAGCCATGACACGGAGACGAATGATGATGGCTTTTTCCAACTGACGGACGCGTTCACGAGTGATAGAAAGCACTTCCCCGATTTGTTCGAGGGTTTCCTTTTGGCCATTCAGACCAAAGCGACGAGAAATAATCTCCTTCTCACGGTCTTGTTCTATAATATTAAGACTTCCTGTCAAGGCTTTCTGAATAGTTTCCGCATGTTGATCCATCTTATATTTTTCCTTATCCACCCAATAATATATAAAAATTACTATAATTATAATATAAAATTATAAAAAGTCAAATAGGAATCTTGTGTGGTCACTTTCCGTCTAACTTCTTTTAATATTTTATCATAAATTGTACATTTAGGACAGAAAATTATATCTAAATTTAAACATTGGCGGTTTCATGGTGTGATTATAGATAATGCTTATGTTTAATGTTATGGTGGTGGCAAAAAAGTCGCTTCCTATTAGTCTAATAGACAGGAGGCGACTTTGATTTTATGGTAGTTTTTGTGATCCGACTTGACTTGGTATTTTCTAGTTTTTTGCGATTCGGCTAGATTTGGTGGCTAGCGGTAGTTTTTGCGATTCGGCTAGATTTGGTGGCTTCTAGCTTTTTAGCTCTTTTTGGCCGTGGTCTTTGCTTTGGTTTTCGCCGTAGTTTTCTTAATGGTGGCCTTTTTCGCCGAGGTTTTCTTAGTGGCAGACTTCTTGGCTGAGGTCTTTTTGGCGGCTGGAGCTTTGGAGCTTAGAAGAATTTCCTCGGCTTCTTCCCTGGTGATAGACTTCGGGTCACGATCTTTTGGGATTTTGGCATTATTTGGTCTGGCACGGCCTTTGCCACTGGCTGGTTTAATGGCTGGGCCCTTAATATAGGGACCAAATGGGCCGTTAATAATCTTAATATCACCCCAGTCGGCGAGAATGGAATCGATTTTCTTCTGATAGAGAGCTTCGGCGGTCTCAAGGGTAATATGGTATGGATTTTCCGCCTCGTTAATCTTATTAAGTGCGATATTATGCGCACCAGCTTTAATGAAGGGGCCGAAGGGGCCATTGGCGGCGATTAATTCGGTACCATCCTTGGCATGACCAAGAGAGCGTGGTAGTACTGGCAGTTCCAATTGCTTGAGCGCCTGTTCGAGAGTCACGGTTTTGACAGTTTTGCCTTTTGGTAGAGGAATGAAGATTGGTTTTTCGCCACTTTCCTTTTCATTTTCGCCGAGTTGCAAGAAGCCGCCATTTTTACCAATTTTGGCATAGATTTTTTTGCCAGTTTTCGGGTCGGTACCTAATTCGGTGGCGGAATTATAGCGGTTGGCCATAGCGGAAGCGCCAATAGCGTCAGAAAATGGACCATAAAAATCACGGAGCATCTTTAAGCGAGTGAGCTTTTTCTCAGCGATAAGGTCAAGCTTTTCTTCGATGCCGGCGGTAAAATCGTAGTCGACGATGTCTTTGAAATTTTCGCAGAGGAAATTGGAGACTAATTCACCCACTGGGGTTGGCATGAGCTTCCCCTTGGTGGAACCGGTTTTTTCTGAAATAGTTTGTTCAGAAATTTGATTCGACTCATCGAGAGTGAGTTGCAAAATATCGCGTGGCTCACCTTCGGATTCGCCCTTAACCACATAATTTCTTATCTGAATAGCGTTGATAATGGAGGCATAGGTACTTGGGCGGCCAATACCGAGTTCTTCAAGTTTTTTGACTAGTGAACCTTCAGTGTAGCGGGCAGGCGGTTTGGAGAAAGTTTGTTTGGCTAGCAAGATATGACGCTTTACGCTGTCGCCAATCTGGAGATTTGGCAAGGTAGTGTCCTTACTCTTACCATAAACTCGAAGAAAGCCATCAAAAATTACCATTTCGCCAGTAGCCTTAAATAGTTCGTTTGGTACAGTGTCGGCCTCGAGATAGAGACTAGTTTTAGCTACCACGGCATTTTTCATTTGGGAAGCTAAGGTGCGACTTCGGATTAATTGGTATAATTTCTTTTCGTATTCGTTTTTTCCAGCCACTTCTACGTCAATGTGGGTCGGGCGAATGGATTCGTGGGCTTCCTGAGCGCTGGCATTTTTGGTATGAAAACGACGAACTTCGAGATAATTCTCGCCAAATTCGGTCTTAATAAGATTAGCAATCTCGGCTAAGGCCTGATTCGAGAGGTTGAGAGAGTCGGTACGGTGATAAGTAATGTGACCAGACTGATAGAGGCCCTGAGCGGCGGACATGGTAGTCTTGGAGCTAAAACCGAGACGGCTATTCGCTTCAATTTGGAGCGCAGCGGTGGTTAGAGGTACTGGATTGGCCTTTTTGGCTTCGGTTTTTTCGAGATTTTGTACTTTAAAATTGGCATTCTTGAACTGTTCGAGGAAAAACTTAGCTTCTTCTTCGGTAGCGAAAGTAGTTTTATCGAGATTAGCTTCAAAAATTTCAGAGGAATCGAGATCGGAAATATTGGCAGCTTGATCACTGAACTTGCCGGTGACTTTAAAGCTGGATTTAGCGTTAAAACGTTCAATTTCCTGTTCGCGCTCGACGATTAGACGAAGAGCTGGTGATTGGACGCGACCGGCGGATTTAGCGCCTGGCACTTTGGTGCGCACGACGCCAGAGAGGTCGTATCCTACCAACATATCGAGGGTTTGGCGAGCTTGCTGACTGGAGACCATATTCATATCGACAGTGCGCGGATTCTTAATGGCTTCCTGAAGAGCTGGTTTGGTAATTTCATGAAAAGTAATACGGTGGGTGGTTTTTGGTAGTTTTAGTACCTCTAAGAGGTGCCAAGAAATCGATTCTCCTTCGCGGTCTTCGTCGGTTGCGAGCCAAATCGTGTCAGCGTCTTTGCTGGCCTTTTTTAATTCGGCGATGACTTTTTTATGGTCTGGATCAATTTCGTAAGTCACGGCGAAATTATCGTGCACATCAACTTTGGTATCTTTACGAATATGGCCAACCGAGGCTAGAACCTTAAAATCATTACCGAGATATTTTTCAATAGTCTTGGCTTTGGCAGGAGACTCGACGATGAGGAGATTTTTAGACATATACTTATATATTATCACGCTTGTCAACTAGAAAAAATTTTTCGGATTTTTAATTGGGCGAATTTTTATAGGGATAAATTAGAGATGAATTTTAGAAAAATTTGCAAAAAAGCCAAAAAATCTTGGAAAAAGGACTTGTTAAGTCAAAATGTTTATGTTAAAGTTTAGGTGTGTGAAGGTTTTCTGGCAGTATAGAAAGGAAATATACTGTGAGAATAAAAAATAAAAACCATAAAAAAATTAAAATTGCGACAACATTAATGGTTTTATCTGGTGCGGCGTTATCACCAATGCTGTTTGATTTGCCAACACCAGTATCGGCAGTGCAACAATCTGCTTCAACAACAATTAGCGTTGTGATTGATCCTGTGATTTCAATTACTACGCCAAGCTCAATTGATATTAATATTACGCCTACTCCTACCGGTGCGTTTAATACTGGTACTGGCACGGTGAACGTCTCGACCAATAATGGTAAAGGCTATACCACCTATGTCACTTCCAAGACGACGGATACGGATTTATCTCAGCCAGCTGCCTCTGGTGTAGCGGATAAAATCCCTTCAATCAGTCAATCAAATTCTACGATTTCTGGTACGGGCTGGGGCTGGTCTGCTGACGGCACCACTTACAATCCAGTGAAACAAACTGGTACTGTGGATGCTTCGACGATTTTTGCCAAGACTACTTCAGCAGCTACCTCTGGTAGTGCTAAGACGATTACGGTCGGTGCAAGTGCTACTACCTCTATTCCAGTAGGTGCTTATTCGAATACATTGCTCTTTACAGCAGTTGCGAATCAATAACATTTTCTTTTCGATTCCCTGTGGTCGACGGGCCTCAGGGGTCGAAGGAATTAATAAAGGATCTTGTTTTAAAACTGCGTGGAGATGCTTTAGGGACTGCCTTCGGGCGGTCTTTTTTGGTTTTTGAATTTTTTGGCTGATTTCTGATTGGGCTCTGGTGGATTTTATAGGTTAGTTTTTGAGTTTTTAACTTGGGTCTTAAAAATTTAAGCATCAAAAAACCCCAAGTAAGGGTGGGCATCACTTGGGGTTATTAGACCCTACAACGCATCTCTATTGATTCCGGGAGAGCCCCGGAGCGTGACCCACCTCACTCTATTGGGGCCCGCCGGTTATAGGGGTTGCTATGTTCTTAAAAATTGACTTTCAAGTGGAGGTAATACTTATACTTACAACCGATAAAAGAAAAATTGTAAGCCGAAAGTCTTTTAAGAACACGCAACTTCTGTTATATTGGTAACAGAAATTATGATTTATTTAGGTGCGGTTTAGAGATCGTGCCTTTTTCTGGCTCCAACCCCTAACTGATTCGTATTATAGCATTATAAATAAAAATAGTCAATATATAAAATGTAAAAAATATTAAAATCAAGTACAAAATTGGAGGTTTTTGTGCAAGTCAAATCTATTTCCCCTCTAGAAGACGGGTTTTTGCGTAAATTAGAATTCATTGCGCTTAAGCCTAAAATATTGTATTATTACGGAAAATCACCCGGCGAATCGGTAAAATCTGAGGCTAAGGGGGAGAAAAATATTTCAGAAAAAGAAAATGTTTCAGAAAAAGTCTCAAGAAAAGATATCGGGTCAAGCTTATGTGCGACCGAAGACCGTAGCGGTGGTGGGTTCCAGAAAATACACCAAATATGGTGAAGAATGGGCATATAAGATAGCTTATGAACTAGCAAGGCGTGGAGTGATCATCGTGAGTGGGTTGGCTTACGGGATTGATTCGATCGCGCATCGGGCGGCGTTAGATGCGGGCGGGGTGACAGTGGCGGTGTTAGGAACGCCAATCGACAAGATATATCCAGCTCGGCATACTGGTTTGGCGCGGGAGATTGTGGACCATGGTGGTATGGTGCTATCGGAATATCCGCCACAAGAAATTTTGGCAAAAGATGAGAAGTTATCACGTATGTTGAATAGTCAGTTAGGGATGCGTGCGGCTTTTCTAAAACGTAATCGATTGATTGCGGGGTTGGCCGATTTAGTAGTGGTAGTCGAAGGTGGCGTAAAATCTGGCTCACTAAATACGGCGCATCATGCCATGGAGCAGGGCGTGATTGTTTATGCGGTACCGGGAGATGTGAGTCGTAGTAATTCCCTGGGATGTAATCGATTATTGGGGCGTGGTGCGGTAGCTTTTACTGAGGTGGATGAATTGTTAGATGAGTTAGGGCTAAAAATTCGTAAACCAAGGGAAAGTTTAAAACAGATTAAGGAAATGTGTAGTACGGAGAATGAAGCTTTGATGGTTTCAGTGATGCTTAGAGGTATAAAAATGGGAGAAGAAATTTTGGCACAGATACAGCAGAAGAAGG
>CALHIA010000009.1 GCA_938030585.1 uncultured Candidatus Saccharibacteria bacterium
AAACACTCTTCATCTGAAATATCATTTCTTTTTGAATTCATATTTTACCTCCAAAAACAATAGAAGACCTTCTGAGTCAGATGCAAACCAACATAAATAAACTAAAGATATACTATTCCTGTCCTACAATCCGTATTTTACCTCCAGAAAAATAAATAACGATCTCTTGGTTCGCATTGGGGTTACCGTATGATTCTGACTCTTTCGTTTCAGATGTATTTAGATCTGAATTTTTAGTCTCAGACACATCTAATTCCGGACTTTGCGTTTCAGCTATCTTTGAATTTAAACCTTTTGTTTCTTGTATAGCTGAGTCTCGACGCCCTTCGCCAGTAGCATCTGAATACACATGATTAGCTTCGCTTTGAATTGACTGTTCTTTATTATTTCTAGTAGATGTATTATGCTCCCTAGGGCCCATAAGCATAAACAAAAATGTAATACACCCAACAACGAAAAGACCAACTGAGCAAAAGGCTATTCCTTCTATAGCACTGTATTGATTTGAATTCATAATTTACCTCCAAGTTTTCAGTATAGTTTGAGTTACCTTACATCAAGATTATTTTCTTCCCCTTTTGATTCGATTTCTTTCATAGTTTCCACCTCCTTTTCAATGTACAATACAACCATCTGGCACAAAAGTATCTTTACTACTCTACAATATTTTCACATAGTTTTCAAGTTTTCAGATACCCCAATTAAAACTTTAAATAAAAAAATAACCTCCGGAGAGGTTATTTTTAAGAGATTACTTAGAAGTATTGCGTTTCTCGATGATTTCTTGAGCAACGTTAGGTGGTACTTCCTCGTATTGCGCGAGCTCCATAGAAGAAGCAGCACGGCCCTGGCTCATCGAGCGGAGATCGGAAGTGTAACCGAAGAGGTTAGCAAGTGGAGCAAAAGCGGTAATAAGCTTAGCACCACCTTGGATGTCTTCCATAGCATCGATACGGCCACGACGAGAGTTAATATCACCGATTACATCACCCATGAATTCTTCAGGGGTAGTAACTTCAAGCTTCATGAATGGTTCAAGAAGGACTGGTTTAGCTTTCTTGATACCTTCACGGGTAGCTAAGCTACCAGCGAGTTTGAAGGCAAGCTCGGAAGAGTCAACATCGTGGTAAGAACCATCATAAAGGGTAGCCTTAATGTCAACCACTGGGTAGCCAGCGATCACACCACCATTAAGGGTTTCTTCCACACCTTGCTGAACTGGCTTGCGGTATTCTTGAGGCACCACACCACCCTTAATCATATCGATGAATTCGAAGCCCTTGCCTGGTTCATTTGGCTCAAACTTAATCCAAACATCACCGTACTGGCCACGACCACCGGATTGCTTAATGTGTTTACCTTGTGCTTCAGCAGTACCACGAATAGTTTCACGGTAGGCAACCTGAGGAGCACCAGTATTAGCTTCCACGTTATGTTCACGTTTCAAGCGGTCGATAATGATTTCGAGGTGAAGTTCACCCATACCAGAAATAATGGTTTGACCGGTTTCTTCATCGGTGTGAACACGGAAGGTTGGATCTTCTTCGGCGAGCTTAGCAAGACCGAGACCCATTTTTTCTTGGTCAGCCTTAGTCTTAGGCTCAACGGCGATAGAAACAGGTGGTTCCGGGAATTCGATAGATTCAAGGTGAATTGGGTGGGCTGGATCACAAAGGGTGGTACCAGTGGTGGTTTCCTTGAGACCGACGATAGCGGCGATATCACCAGCGGCAACTTCAGAGATTTCTTCACGCTTATCAGCGAACATACGGACGAGACGACCGACACGTTCCTTATTACCGGTAGTAGCATTCAAGATATAAGAGCCGGACTTCAAAACACCAGAGTAAACACGCACGAAGACGAGCTTACCGACGAATGGGTCAGAAGCAATCTTGAAAGCAAGAGCGGTGAGAGGTTCAGTGACAGAAGCCTTACGGATAACCTTATCGCCAGTCTTTGGATCGGTACCAACAGTTTGACCAAGATCACGGTCAAGAGGTGAAGGGAGATAGTCAACACAGAGGTCGAGAACTTTTTCGACGATCACACCACGACCATCACCACCGGTCACGAGGAAGAAGTCACCGTCAAGCACACGCTTACGAAGAGCAGCCTTGAGTTCAGCTTCGGTGATAGCTTCTTCACCTTCGGCGAAGTACTTATTCATCAAATCTTCATCAGCAGCTACAGCTTCTTCCACGAGAAGAGCACGAGCTTTCTTAGCCTTGTCAAGCATATCAGCAGGAATTTCGCCAACGGTCAAAGAGTGGTCGGCATATTCCTTGTAGGTGTAGGCCTTCATATCAATAAGGTCGACGACACCACAGATATCTTTTTCGAAACCGATTGGAAGGTGAATGGCGAAAGCATTCTTCGAGAGACGCTTGTGGATAGAGTCGAGAGACTTGTAGAAGTCACCACCGATTTGGTTAATCTTGTTAATGAAACAGAGACGTGGGACACCATATTTGGTAGCTTGACGCCATACAGTTTCAGATTGAGCTTCAACACCCATCTTACCGTCGAAAACGGTGACGGCACCATCGAGCACGCGAAGAGAACGTTCTACTTCGGCGGTAAAGTCGATGTGGCCCGGGGTATCGATAATGTTAATTTTGTGACCCTTCCAAGTGGCGGTAACAGCTGCGGAAGTAATGGTAATACCACGTTCCTTTTCCTGTTCCATCCAGTCAGTAGTAGCACCACCGGTGTCGCCCTTGACGAGGTCGATTTTGTGCTTCAAGCCAGTACGGTAGAGAATAGCCTCTGAAGTCGTGGTCTTGCCTGCATCAATATGTGCAATAATACCAATATTGCGCAATTTTGATAAATCATGTGTAGCTTCTGCCATGAATTTCCTTATTAATTAATAGTTTTTTAGACTTTCAGGATATTTTACCATAATTTCAAGAAGAAAAAAAGAGAGCACGCGGCTCTCTTTGGAATTTAGTTAAATACGAACAACTTTACCGCACATTACTTTGCCTGGATAATCGCGAAAAAAGTATCCATCGTATGTTTTTGCCATACGTGCGTCAGTTTCAGTTCTATCAAACGGCATTCCATTACATGGCCCATTCCCACCCTCTATTCTATACGCGCCTGATATTTCATTTAAACCATCAAACATACCTTCACTGTTTGCTACATAAGTTAAATCAAGATCGGTAGTTGTACGTATTCTCTCAAGTTTGCTATTCCCCTTGAACATATTCTTAGTGTTAGATAATTCTGAAGAAAATTTGTTATATCCGAAATTAATTTCCTTAAATCCTTCATCGGTGCGTTCAAACATAGATTCCATATTCTTGCAATTTGAGATATCGACGCCAGAAAGATCAAGGTTATCAAAACGTGGCGCATTGGCGGTAGAGAAGAAATTAGAACAATTTTCACCGAGCTTCAAAGTTCCAGATGGAGACCACCAACGTAATCCTCGATCATCACAACTGGAGGCCCAGACTAATACTGGCTCTTCATCTTCCGTATTATTGGCAGTAATATTATACATATTGAATCCCAAACCCATCACAGGAGGACAGGCTGGACCAGGCATACCACTATACTTATAGTCTGGTTTTACGCTCGAAGCAATCGATTCATCATTTTTTACTTCAGTA
>CALHIA010000010.1 GCA_938030585.1 uncultured Candidatus Saccharibacteria bacterium
TTTGTAAATGTCTTAGAATAAAAAGACCCCCGAAATTCGGGGGTGAAAAATTGTGTTGCGTTTTTCTGGATAGCTAGGCTTTTTCAGTGGTGATACGATGAACGAAATTAAAATTTTCACCACTAGTAGTAGTGACAACGTAGACATCGCCTTTACCGATGGCATCTCTCAGATCGGTAGGGACACTATATTCGTTAAAAAGTTCACGAATTTCTGCCCTAGTGAGGTGCCGAAGTGATTTGACACTAAACTGAAAAGTGCGAAATTTAATGTGATCATTGCGATAGTGTCTAGCATGTTGCTTGGCGCATCTTGGCATTACGCTGGTAATGCGGTCAACCGAAATAGTAGCATGAATCTCCTTGGGCACTTCGAGTTCTGGTGCATTTTGATCTTGATACCAGGACCTCAGTGTTTGATTAAAATCAGTTAGAGTCTGAAAGGACGTGTATTCTTTCCACTCGGTGCCGGTTTTTGAAGTTTCAAGCATATCCGACCAACAGAAGCGTAGACTGAAAAGATTGTAGGCTTCGTCTAAAACGTGTAAAACTTCCTTGAAACTAACTTCATTCTCTAATTTGCGTTTGTCTAAGAAACCTTCCATGGTTACCCCCTCCTTTTGCAACACAATTTTCCTATTAAGGTACTAAATTGTTTATATTAAAGCATAAAAAGAGGGATTTGACAACTTCGTCTCTATTTTTTTGGTGGAAAATAAAGTTTTTGGTCTTTGATTTCTTCGGGTAAATAGCTTTTTTGGTGATGAAAATTGGCTTCCCATTTATAATCCTTGCCGTAGCCCAGGTTTTTCATCAGTTTAGTTTCGGGATTGCGAATTTCAAGCGGGATTGGTAGATGACTAGTGTTTTTAGCGAGAGCTTTGGCGCGAGCCCAGGCGTCATAGCTAGAACGATCTTTTTTAGATTTCGCGAGAGCTACGGCCACATGAGATAGGATAATTCCCCCTTCTGGCATACCAACTTTCTCGATGGCGGAAAAAGCGGATTCGGCAAGAGTGAGGGCGCCGTTGCCAGCGAGGCCGATATCCTCGGAAGCAAAAATCACCATGCGACGCGCAATAAATTTGGGGTCTTCCCCACCTTCCAGCATGCGGGCTAAATAATAAAGTGTGGCATCGACGTCGCTACCGCGCATGGACTTAATAAAGGCAGAGATTGTATCGTAGTGACGATCGCCGGATTTATCAAAATAGTTGACCTTATTATTGAGAGTTTTAGTGACAAAATCGAGAGTAAGCTTATTTTTTAATGAAAGGCAGAGTTCGAGATCTCCCAGAGCAGAACGAGCGTCGCCGTGACTGAGATGGGCGAGAAAGTCGATGACTTCGGAATCGATTTTGGCCTTAGGGTATTCTTTTTCGATGGCTCTTTGTAAAATTTCTTTGATATCTTTGTTTTGAAGAGTGGAAAGAATAACTACGCGACTTCTAGAAATGAGTGCGGGGATGACTTCGAAGCTGGGATTTTCCGTGGTGGCGCCGATGAGGGTGATGAGGCCAGATTCGACATGAGGTAAAAAGGCATCCTGTTGAGCTTTATTAAAACGATGAATCTCGTCAATAAAAAGCAGGGTGCGGACTTTAAGATTCCAATTTTGTTTGGCACGTTCGACTACCTGTTCAACATCGGATTTATGAGCGGTGACGGCGGAAAGTTCGACGAAATCAGCGTCGAGTTCTTTGGCAATAATGCGAGCCAGGGTGGTTTTGCCAGTGCCGGGAGGTCCCCAGAAAATAAGATTGGTAGGTTCTTTAGATTTGATTAATTCCGTAAGAATTTTGCCTTTGCCGATAATAGTTTTTTGCCCAAAAACCTCGTCGAGACTTTGAGGTCGCATACGTTCGGCGAGAGGCTTTCTTAAATCGGTAAATTCCATAGTTCTAGTTTAACACAGAGAGAAAAAATGGTATAATAAGAAAAAATAAAGGAGAAATATGGCTGATTTTAACAAAATCTTGACCCCAGGTGACTACGAAAATGGTGAACTTAATGTCGTCATCGAGATTCCTACTGGCTCAAATCACAAAATTGAATGGGACCGCAAAAATGCTTGCTTTATGCTTGACCGTGTCGAACCAATGGCATTTGCAAAGCCTTGTAATTATGGTTTTATTCCTCAAACTCTCGATGAGGATGGTGATGAACTCGATGTTTTGATGATCACTGATCAGCCTTTGACGACTGGCATTTATATGAAGGCCCGTATTCTTGGCGTAATGAAGTTTGTTGACTCTGATGAAGTTGATGACAAGATTATTTGTGTGCCAGAAGACGACCGTAATAACGGTGATAAGTACCAAACTTTGGAAGATTTGCCAAAGCAATTAATCCGCCAAATCGAATTCCACTTCAATCACTATAAAGATTTGAAGAAACCTGGTACTACCGAAGTGAAAGGTTTCTTCGGGGCTGAAGAAGCAAAAGAAGTTGTAAAAGAAGCAATTGCTCGCTGGAATGCTCAAGCTTAATTAATCTTAGTAAAAAAATAAATCCCTGCGGGGATTTATTTTATTGTGTTCTATTTTAAATAAGTTTATAAAGAAACAATAACTTGGTTACTTAGGAAAATTTATGGTAATTATTAGGTGGGCTTAACGTTCGTTAATTATGCGCTCTTCGAGGTTACGACCAAGAGGAGTGAGTTTAGTCGGATTAAAATTTTGATTAAGTGAAATGACGATATATTTGCGGTCTTCATATTTTGGTAAATCTTTGAATTCGAGGATGGAAAATTCACTGAAGTATGGGAGAGCGTTCGCGGCTGTTTCGGTTTTTAATTTAGCAGAAGCGTAATCGAAGATGGTGACTTTATTGATGCCGGAAATAAGAGCGAAATGATCGCCGGTGACGAGGAGATGCGCGAAAAATTGATCCCAATTTTCAGACTGAAGATTTTCGGAATTAAAAAGGAACTTAACTATTTTTAAATATTCGCCTGCGGTGAGAGTGAGAGCATCTGCGGAGACCTTAAGATCTTCTAAGTCCATTTTGGTGAGAATATTTTTGATAACCGCATCGGAAAGTTCCACGCGCAGAGCATCTTTGCAATTTGGATTTTCGGAAGTGAAAAGTTCATTGAGGCAATCTTTCCTAGAGAGTGCAGTTTGATTTTTAAGATTAATTTGGTCGTCGAGATGGAAACTGCCATCGCCAAGGCGGCGGTAATTTTCGTAAGCCACTAATAGATTTATGAGATTTTGGTCAGAGAAGGTTTTAGTATCATTAAAGCGACCGACGATGTCAGAGTTATTAAGGTCATAAATTAATACTGATGATTCTTCAGTAATCCCCTGTTCGCGACGCCAATCATCGATGAGATATTGTAAATCGATACGGTGCGGTGCGCGTTTTTCGGTAACTTTAGCAATCTCCGGTTTTTTATTTTCGACTTTTTCGGCAGTGTTTGAAAGGAGTTTAAGCAAAGAAACTACGCCAAAAGCGATGGCAAATACGCCAATAATAGTACTAAGTACGATAAAGAAAATTTTGAGGAAACTTGGTTTGCTATTTTTGGTGAGTTCTTCGAGATTAATATCGTCTTGCATCTTAAAAATATTTTATCATATTTAGCATATGCGGTATAATATTAAGCATATGGGCTTTTTGAAAGGACTTTTTAAAAAAGAAGAAGCGAAAGCAAATTCTTTGGTAAATGTGAAATCACCGAGCGGGGGTTTGGTTTTTGAGTTTAGTTTGAAAAATGGTAGTCCGAGCTATCGAGTGCTAAAAAATCAAGAAGTATTACTGAGTAATTCTAAATTAGGTTTCGAAATCTATAATGAAAAACCGATTGCGGAAAATTTAGGGGTGGTGAGGATTTTGCCAAAATTTAAGGATGAAACTTGGCAAAGTGTAGTGGGGGAAACTTTGGATATTGTGAATAAATATAACGAGACGACTTTTTATCTGGCGGAGCGTGAAAAAGACGGACGTATCTTTACTTTGAGGGTGCGAGTCTTCGATGAAGGGGTGGCGTTTCGTTATGAATTCCCACCCCAACCCGGTTTTCAGCGGATGATTATTACGAATGAACTAACGGAATTTAATCTAGATATCCATGCGAAAAGTTGGTCGATGCCAGCGTTTACTTTGGCGAGATCGGAAGCCGATTATGAAGAGCGGACGATTTTTAATTTAACCGGTTCGAGACAGACACCATTTATGGCAGAGCTTCCGAGCGGCAAGATTATTTCGATTCATGAAGCCGCACTGATTAATTATGGCTCGATGACTCTTGGGTTAAATAAAATTGGACGACTCGAAGCGAATATTACCCCACTTTCAGATGGCATGAAGGCTTATTTGACGCTACCTTTTGAAACGCCTTGGCGGGTAGTGATGGTGGCGGATACTGCAGTGCAACTGACGAAAAATAAGATGATTTTAAGCTTAAATCAAAGCCCAAGAATGAATTTTGATTGGGTGGAACCGATTAAATTTCTGGGAATTTGGTGGGCGATGCTGATTGGGATTTGGAGTTTTACGGCTTCTGAACGACAAGGTGCGACGACGGAGCATGCTTTAGAATATCTTGATTGGTGTGAAAAATTAGGTATCTCGGGACTCTTGATTGAGGGGTGGTTGGATCAAAATTTGGCAAAGAAGCTAGATAAAAAGAAAATTTTGGAGCGTGCTAAGCAAAAAAATATTGAGATTGTGGCACAATGTGAAACTGCGAGTCAGATTGATAATTATGAAAAGAATCTGGTTAAGCAATTTGACGAGTTAGAAGCACAAGGGGTGCGTTATTTGAAAATGGATTACTCAGGTCCGAAAATGTTAATTAAGGGCCGTGAAGAATTTCATCAGTCACAGGCGGGGGGATTGCATTTTAGTAACGTTTTGAAGCTAGCGGCACAGAAAAAAATGATGCTAAATGTTCACGAATCGATTAAGGGCACCGGTCTCGAGCGAACTTATCCGAACTTGCTCTGCACAGAGGGGGCAAAGGGGCAGGAATATGAAGGTGGTGGTTTGAATTCTAAACACGCGGTGATTCTACCTTTCACGAGAATGCTCGCCGGTGGCTTTGATTTTACGCCGGGGATTTTTGATTTAAATAATCCAGCGAAAAAAGTTTATTCCACCCTGGCCAGGCAGTTAGCTTACTATGTGGTGTTTCATTCTGGAATGCAGATGTTGGCCGACCGTCCAGAATCTTATGAAAAAAATCGGGATGCGCTGTCATTTATCCAAAAAGTACCAGTGAATTTCGAAATTGAAGTGCCTTTACTCGGTAAAATCGGTGAATATTACACGGTAGCTAGGCGCGGCCGCGGAGAGACGGACTGGTATATCGGTGGTATCGTCGACGATATGGCGCGTACGATGAAAATTAAGTTAAGTTTCTTGGAAAAAGACGTGAAATATAATGCTTTTGTATTTCGTGATGGCGACATAGCGGATTTTCGTATGAACCCAACGGATCTTAAAATTGAGCGCTTAGTAGTGGATGCAGAAGATGAATTGGAAATTCCGGTGGTAGGAATGGGCGGTTTCGCGGTACGTCTAATAAAGGCCTAAAAAACAGGGGTAACCTGGAGATAGACTTCAGGTTTTTGATAAAAAATAACAGATATTACGTAGAGATGAACTCTACGAGTTTTTTAGGTAAGACAAAAGCCGTGTAGAGATGAACTCTACGAAATTAGATTAATTCAGCGGTAAGAATTAGGCGTTCGGTATAGTCGTGGCCGGAGATTTTTTCGCCATGACAAGTCATAATGGTGATGGTTGGAGTAGATTTTCTAGTTAGAAGCTTAGACATATCAATGTCGGATTTTAGCTGGATTTTGCGAGTTTTAATTTGGTACGTTTGGTCGCCAAAACGGAAAGTGTCGCCGATGGTTAATTCCTTGAGGTGCTGAAAAATTGTAGAAGAGTGACCGATAATAAAATCGTGATTTTGATTAGCATGATAAACGCCAGCAATACGTTCTGGTGAAACGAGAGTGTTCTCGTCGGTAATTTCGAGGGCACGGATTGGTGAGGTGAGGCTGATTTTGGGGATTTCGAGAATAAGATTGGTATTAGCTTCTACCGTCTGGGGCTGGAAGGCTAGAAAAGTGAAAATCAGAAAGAAGCATAAATATAATGCGCCAAAAACACCAAAAATTGATGATTTCTTGATTTTCATAATGCTCCCGTTTATAAGTTTATTTTAGCAAAAGCTTATGCTTAAAACAAGAGTTTTTAAAAAGACTAAAAAAAGAAAAAACAGGGGTAGATTTCTCTGTTTTTTGATGAATTAAATAAAGTCGTAGGGTTCACCAATTTATGAAAAATTAAATAGAATCGTAGGGCTCGCGGATCGGGAATGAGATTGAGGTACCGAAACCAAGACGGGATTTAATTTTGGCCCCGAGAGCGGAATACTGTTCGCTGCTATCGACGGTCATCACGACGCTGTCATCGGTAATTACTAGATGATATTTGGCTGGGGTGATATCGATGCTTTGGGCGGAAGTGGCGTTCATGGAGATTAGAATATTCCCCTTAGTCGGATTTTTAAGGCGTGAGTTGAGGTAACCGACGATGAATTTGATGATGTCGGTATAGTTTTCAACTTGGTGACGACGACGAATGACATCGAGGTCGAGATTTACGCCAATTTTTTCAAGTTTGATAAGATATTCACGATAAATTGGGTCGATGATGTCCGAAAGATACATGAATTTGCGATCAAAAACACTGGTGTGAACCTTGGTGGCATCAAGAAATTTAGAGATAGATTGCCCTTGCATAAACATATTATATCATAGACCTGGATTATGTTTTTTAAGCATTTCACGGTGTGCACGGTAATTTGGATCATGGCTTTCGACTTCCTGCCAAAAAGCTTTGGAGTGGTCGGGATGATTGATGTGTGCGAGTTCGTGAATAATTAAATAATCGCGTAAAACTTCGGGTACTTGCATGAGGCCGATATTCATGGAAATGGTGAATTCATAGCCGCCGAGGAGGGATTTTTTGCGACGCGTACAGGAGCCCCATCTGGTAGATTGGTGCTTTAAAGTGACGTGATCATAATGATAACCATAACGCTTCGCGAGATATTCGAGACGGTAGGGTAAATATTCTTTGGCTTGTTTCATAAGGAGCTTTTTCTGGGTGTCTCGAGCGCGTTGTGTGGCGGGGTCGGCTAAATTTAGACTACGTAAACGGTCTCGCATGGAATCGAGGCTTTTTTGAATTTGGCGGTCGGAGATGAAGGATGGAACCGACATCTGTAGTCGGCCAGAAGTGGAACGTGAAAAAGAAATGTTTTTGGCTAAGGCGTTGCGGCGAACAATAATTTCACCAAATTCAGAATCGGCGAGAATCATTTTGAAGTTGAGCTAAGACGTGAGAAAGCTGAGTTTCAAAAGTATGTTTACCAGAGAGAATAATCGGTTTTTCGATCTCGGCTGGTGCTTCCATGAGACGGATACGGCGATCGTATTCTTCCTTGGCGCGGGCAATCGAGCGAAGCTTGAGCTTCAAGCGCAGCTTGATAGTGTTAATATCGGTTTGAATCCAGACGAGGGTCGGCGCATAACCGGATAGTTTCAATAGTTTGCGTACGGAATTACGCTCGTCTTCGGTATCGAGGCCACCTTCAATCACGATATTTTGACCGGTTTTAGCAATTGCCTCGAGGACGACGTGAATTTGTTTCTCTGTGAAGTCCGCTTCTTCACGCAAGGCTCGAAGATCATAGTAAGGAGCCTTGAAACGTTGTGAGAATTTTTCACAAAATGTAGTTTTTCCACTACATGGCGCACCGAATACCAGGATAGCTCGAGGTCTTGTTTTCTTTTTACCTTCCATATTGGAGATATTATATCATGGAAGTAATTAGGTGAACAAATAATTTAAAAATTAAAGCTGTTCTAGGAGTTTTGAATTTTTGGCAAGGCGCTTTAACTCGGAATCGAAAGGGCGGTAGTAAGGTTTAGTGAGTACTGAGGAGTTGGCGAGGAGAATTTGTGACGGAAAATAAAATAACCAACAAATAAAATTAGCGGGTTGATAAAGAAAAATTGGCAGAAATTGCATGCGCGAAAAAAAGGATATTAAGACGGTGAGGTCGCAGGCGATAAAAAGTATGAAGCCAATAAAATTACAGATGGCAGCGCGGCGGAATTTAGGGGTTTTACGCTTTAGCCATTTGATGGCGAGTCCGAGATTAAGAATGAGCGAGCTACCATAAGCGAAGCCAGCGGCGTAGATTGCTGGTATTTGATAAAAGTGAACGAAAATAAATAATAAAATAATAAAAAAGGTCCAAGCAACAAAGAATCTGGGACTAACTTTAGCGTAGCGGGAAGTGTGAAAATATTGGGCAAAACAGAACAAAATGACACCAAACGGTGAAATATTATCGATAGCAAGCACCACATCGGCGGCGAAGGTAAAAAGAAGCGCGGCTCTCAAAAGATAGTCTTTGGGTGCGAAGAAGCTAGTGTAGATTAAACAGGTGAGAATAGTAGAGACTTTAACGAAAGTCGCAAGGGTGAGAAGAAAATCTGGGACGAAGTGACCAAAAATCAAATTCAAAAAGCCGACGAGAAAGAAATAAGCGAACATAATCGACCAGAGTGTCAGCCAAAAATTGAGGTTAGTGAGAAGTTTGAACCAGAAATTTTGAATCTGAGTTTTCATGATTAGATAAGTTAAGTATAACCGATTTGAGATAGAAATTTAAGTATGATTGAGTGTTTGAGAAATATGTTATAATAAAAAAGCCTAGGGGCGTAGTACAACGGTTAGTATAGCGGTCTCCAAAACCGTAGATCATGGTTCGATTCCGTGCGCCCCTGCCAGATTAGCTCGAGAGAGCTATTTTTTATGGTAAAATTTTGGCACAGAAAAAATCTCCCATAAGGAGAGGGAGATTTTAGCGCTTCTTCTCTTTCACTTCGTTACGGCCAAGGTTTTTCTTGGTTTCAGTGAAAACGACGTGCTTGCGAAGAATTGGATCGTATTTCTTCAAGCTAAGCTTGTCTGGGGTGTTCATGGTGTTCTTCTTGGTATAGTATGCACGGATACCAGATTCCTCTGAAACGAGACCGACGAGCTTGCGTTTGGTATTACTCTTCTTTGACATAATTGGGACTATTTTACCATAAGATATGAAATCTGTAAATAAATGCACTAAAAATCAGGATAGATTTCTTCAAAATCAATATAGGTATCAGTTTTTTGCTCGACAATTTCTTCGACGGCGTGGATATTAGCCTCATGGGGTTCAAGAGCCTTGAAGGGCATAAACTGGGCAGCCCGGGCAGTACGCGACATTGGTGGATGATTAGGGAGACGGGGCGGATGAAGATTGTAGAGGTCTTGATATGGGTCGGGTGGAGTGATTCCCGGCTTCTTAGCTTCTGATAAATTAGGCACGGTGACCTCCAATTTGCTGGTTGCGTTCGCGCATGGTAGACCCTTCGAGATAGCTAGTGCCACGCAGGATGGCGTTTTTGCCGTATTTTTGCTTGATTAACAGGGTGGCTTGTTCGAGATTTTGATTACGTTTAGTCCGCTCGGTGGTTTTTTGGCTTTCGAAGAGGTCTAATTGAGTGGTGATTAGATCGGCGGATTTGAGGTGTCCGAGAGTGAGACCAAGTTTTTTGACTGGACGAGTGGGATCGAGAATTTGGGTGAAGATTTGTAAAAAATATTCAATAATCAGATTACTTTCATCAGTATAGGAAAAAGATTTGGAACCGTGAGCGAAAGGCTTAATAGAGATAGAATCGGCCTTTTTATCATAAGAAAGGTGAAGCGTGAGATTATTAGTGAGCAAATGCTTTTCATGAAGTTCATGACAGAGTTTGTCGGCCATTTCGACGAGGATATTGCGGAGTTTTTCGGAATAAAGTCCAGTGGCAAGGACTTGACCAGAACTAATACTGTGGTCTTTGCGGCGATAGGATTTTATATCGGCAATCGTGGTGGGTTCAATTCCCCAGGCGTGGTCGATAATCAGTTCAGCATTGACGCCGAATTTGCAATAAAGTTTTTCAGAAGCGGTGAGGCTAAATCGGGCGAGATCGCCCATAGTATAAATACCAAAATTTTGCAGAGATTTACTAATACCAGGGCCAATCCGCCAAAAATCGGTGAGCGGCTGGTGTCGCCAGAGTAATTTACGATAGGAGGACTCATCGAGAGTCGCGATACGCACCCCGTCAAGGTCGGCAGTTTGGTGTTTGGCAAGAATATCCATGGCAATTTTGGCAAGATAGAGATTACTGCCAAGGCCAGCAGTGGCGGTGATGCCAGTATGGCCTAGAACATCTTTGATGATAGTGCGCGCGAGCTGTTCGGCATCCATTTCGTAGGCGCGGAGATAACTGGTAATATCAAGAAAGGCTTCATCGACAGAGTAAACATGGATATCCTCGGTCGCAATATAGGCGGCGTAAATGGCAAAAATTTCGGAACTAACTTGAAGATAATCGGCCATGGCTGGTTTAGCGATAATAAAACTACCGCGAGGGACTTTTTCATAGACTTCAAAAAGTCGAGCGCGACCAGATACGCCGAGGGCTTTTAGAGCCGGCGAGACGGCGAGGCAGATGGTTTTTTCGGTGCGTGATTCATCGGCGACCACGAGACGAGCAGTTAGCGGATCGAGCCCACGCTTCACACATTCCACGGAGGCATAAAAAGATTTAAGATCAATCGCTAGATAAGTTCGCTCAGAATGAATTTGCGTCATATTATTTATTATATAAAAAGGCCAGAAAAAAGGGCCCCATAACGGGACCCAATTTTGACATTTGTGGGGTTAAAGTGCGTGTAAAATTAAGTTAAGTTGAAAATTCGGCTGTGGTTTCCGAGAATGGTATCGAATCCTTGAGTTTAGCTTTTCTTTCTTTTAAGAAGGCCTTGATGAACGGAATGATATGCATTTTAAGTAATTTAAAATGCAGGCTATGTTCCGCATCCGTCCATTGATCGGCATTCTTACAAAAGAGTCGTTCGGCTATTTCATATTCGTCCTCTGTCAGGAATTTTTGCTTTAAGGCTAATTCGAGGCCATAAAGACTAAAATATTCCCGATTGAGAGCAACTCTTTGACCACGATCAAAATCCCGCTTAAAATTAAAAAGGCGGGCGATGAGTGCGGCCTGTTGCTTGAAATCCTTATTGCCGAGCTTTTTTAATCCAGATTGGCTGAACGGCCCGAGTGTAATCTTGGTATGAAGATTACGAATCGTGCAGCCAGTGTGACTACGGCGGCGGTTGCTAAAGCTAATCAGATCCTTATCTAGGTGATATTCTAAGTCGATAACCTCCCATTCTTTAATAGCCTCTTCATAAGTATCAGCTACGGATGAAGCGATGAGGCAGCGTTGATATTCCGCAAAATCCTCGTCAAACGACATCTTCTTAATGCGATGGATAAACATTAATTACATCACCTCCTTCATCGGACTTTTGTAATACTGGTGAACGAAATCAGACGGTTTTTTGAACTCATAAGTCTTAGATACTGATTCAAAGACGGGCGTTAACTCTATAAAATTGGTAATTATGTAGAGTTGCTTGTTAGAATCAGGTGTTCGAAATACTTCTTTTGGCAGCACTTGAATAATAGAATCAAGTGGTGGCAGTTGATAGTGCTCATCTTCTCGCATAGCGCGCAAAGCTTTATTAATCATCTCGTGTACTTCACTTGATCGAATTTCGAGTGCCCGGGCAATTTGATTAATTTTCCAGGGTTCATGAATGTCGATACCAAAAAATAGATCAAGACAATTGAAAAAATCTTCTGGGAAGCGTTTTAAAACTTCCATGACGCGATTGACTTCACGGTCAGAAAATACGACAAAGTTTTCGTAAGCTTGATTACTACTGAACAAGGCATCTTTACTGCAGATTAGCTGGCTGGCTTCTGATAGATCATGATAAACCATCTGATAGAGCCTATATACCGCAAAGGTGTCTTGAGTATTAGCTGGAGTGAGGCCTTCACGAATGTAGCCCTCATCTAGTAAGACCTGCCAGAAACTGCGACGCCATTTAGCATGTTTTTTGCTAGGAGAAAGTTCATTATAGAAAACTTCCCTAGCCTGTAAAACCAAGACTTCACCAGGTATTTTGGCTTCTTCGTGCGCACGAATTACGTGGCCTAAAAGACAATTTTCGTTATTCACGGCAGTAATGCCATATTCATAGCCAGGTTGATCACGAGACTGACATTCCTCAGCCCAGTGAATGGTGTAGCAGCCAAGCTCTGGTAAAAGCTCGGTTAAGTTATTCTGATTTACTTCTTTACAAAAAGTTAACATAAAAATCCCCTCCATTTTAAGTTTTCAGTTACCCACAAATTGTCAAAAAACGATTTAATTCAGAGAAATAAAAAATGAACTAAATCTATATAATTCTACCATAAAAAGTATAAAATGTCAAAAAAGGTATGGACAAATAATATGAGTTATGTTATTATAATGCCAGCGCTAGACGAGCTCTTTTGTAAAACAGGAATGGGAACTTAACCAAGTTAGGGACGCCTCGCAAGCTGAACTAACCAAATACTTGATTTAGCGTCAAATCACCACACACTTTTGGAGAAGAAGTACACTGACACTTTGACCTGAAAGATGGATCGAAACACTAGTAGGCGGAAGCCTGTGTGAACTCACAGATTTTCGTTGAGAGATTAAGTAGATCTGCTCTAGATGGCACGTCGTTGGTCGAGTGTTTTGAGCTACGTAGCGCAAAAAATAACCGTATAATAGTTTTTGCCTAAAAAGTAACCCGTTCCCATTCCCTGTTTGCTCTACACCTTACCGTACAGGTAGTACGGAGCCCACCGCTCGCTTAGTAGCGGAACGTAACTTACCTTCTTGATCACTTCTATGGTCAAGGCTCCCGGCATTGTCGGGAGTTTTTTATTGGCGAGAAATAACGCTTGAGGATGTAAAAATAACAGGGGCGTGATAGAATGAAACTAGATAGTTAACGTTAGTTAAAGTACATTGAAAATTAGTGCTTAGATTTCATATTACAAGGGGGTGAAAAAATGAAAAATATGGATAATCGCAAGAAGAAGGATAATTTGACGGCGAAGCAGAAGTTCCATGAGGACATGGTGCTGGGTTCGAAATTCATTCAGAATTGGTATCTGTTCCCGACTGTCCCAGCGGATGGTGTGGAGTATGCGTATGACGAATTTTTAAGGAGCGTTGCCTTATTTTTAAATAGAAAGACTCTTGCTTTAGAAATTCAGGATTTAGGAATTTCTCTATTTGGCGCATCGCGTTACCCCTGTTTTGACAACATCTTAGAGTTTGGACAGCCGGGCTTCTATGGGGTAATTAATAATGTGGCACGAATCGAGAGACTCACTGAGGAAGAAAATAAAGCTTTTGTGGGTAAAATACGGAAACAGCATCATATCTACAAAGTAAAAAAATCGGAGCTGATTTATAAAATCGCGGCAGCTAGTGGTGAATTTTATGTAAGTTTGAGTACCGTAAATTCATCATTTGCTCTGTTATTAAATAATAAAACTGAGCAAAATATGAAAGTCAATTCAGTCTTAGATAACCCTAATTTAAATCGTATGATACTAGATCGGGAGATTTTCTCGGCGCTGAATTTCATGGACGACTATGGTGATATGCGGGGGTATTATGAGGTAGGTGAAGATGAATTTTTTGAGGACGACGAGGATCTCGAGAGGCCAGATGGTGAAGTGAAAGATAAACCAGGTAATTTGGGCAGACCCAATATTGTCGGTCAGAAGCCGACGACATTGGAGATGGATGACTCGAAAAAGAAAGATATTGGTTCAGATGGCTCTAAGAAAAATGATAAGCCAAAAGGTGGGCCTAAGGATGGTAAAGGTAAAAAGCGAAAAAAGAAACCGTAGTCTAAGCATTAGTGAGAATCCTAGCTTAAGCTGGGATTTTTCATTAAATGTGGTATAATATAAAGGTTAA
>CALHIA010000011.1 GCA_938030585.1 uncultured Candidatus Saccharibacteria bacterium
TATCTACGAGGATTACTTTAATAATTCCGTCAACCGTATCCGCAAGCAACTTGCTTCTCAGGGCAAATTAGATCGTTACGCTCCTGTGCAACACGTGTTAGATTTTCCAAAAATCACCGTCATTGAACAAGATCAAAGCTATCCATATGGTAATGGTTCACCAATCGCTTCCGCCCGTCCTTACATCCGTGACGATGAGGCTTTCGTGGTAGCTTATTCTGACGATGTAGTTTTCGGCAATTCCGACATTAAGACCTTGATCGAATCATATAAGAAACACGAAGATGCTAAGGCCATCATTATTTCTCAAGAAATGCCACGCGAAGTTCTGAATAAGTACGGCATTATTAAACTGCGTGACACAGAACTTCATACTCTCGAAAATATTATCGAAAAACCAGCTATTGAACAGGCTCCATCTAACCTTACCTCCTATGGTCGCTATCTTTTGACCCCAGAAGTCTTTGAGCACCTTGATCCAAAGAATATTGGTCTCGATAATGAGCTCTGGACAGTCGACGCGATTACTAAGATGGCCGAAACTGGCAACGTCTACGTCGAAAAAACCAAGGGTCGTTGGATGACTACTGGTGATCCAAAGAATTACGCTCTTGCTTCACTGGCCTATAACTTCATGTACGAAGACTTTGGTGAAGATATCAAGAAATTCATTCGTGAAATCTAATTTTACTACAAAGTAAAATGCCATCCGTGAAGATTACAGCATAACCCGTAATCCGCTTGGCTAAAAAATATAACTGGTAGCTCCAGTTATATTTTTTATTTCATCGAACTTATGCTAAAATAGTTACCAGAAAGGTTTATATGAATACAGCAGAATGGATTTTAGTAGCTATTTTATCAATGACTTTATTAGTCTTTCTGGTTGTCGGAATTATTTTCTTGGTTAAATTCATTCACCTACTTTCTGAGATTGAAATCATGGTGCAAACCGGCCAATCTATCGCCGAAAAAGCCGACGATGTAGCGGATAATCTCAAGGATATGACCTCGGTCGGGCCTCTTGCGAAAAGTTTAGTGAAGGATATTCTGACTAAGAAGCTGATGAGTTTTATAAATCCATCCAAATCTCGCACACCTGCGAAAAAGACGGCCACTAAAAAGACTTCGAAATAAATATCTTAAAATAATTCTATTCTAGAAATTTATGCATGCTCTATTCGCAAGCAATGCCGTCTCTATCCCTATCAAGCTTTAGTGAGTAACATGGATGACCAGCTCTCATGCCAGCCATACCCCATTGTCTAGCTTGCGTACAGTTCGCCGGACATGTCATTCCTGCGTTTGGCGCTACATAGACTGGCGCTGCTGATTTTGGCGCAGTATAGCTTGGTGCTGGGGCTGGATGCGCACTAGCTTGTGGTGATTCTTTTACTGCGGATTTGTTAGTGTCTCCAGCGCAAGTGTTTTCTGCCCAAAGACCACGCTTATTGTTCTCTGCATCTTTTTGGGCATTCTTAAACTGATTTTGATATTTATGCGGAGTATTATAGGTGTATTCGTGACCATAACCATCATAAATCATTCTATATGCTACATTTGTCCTATCATCAAGAAAGATATAAAGTAAAAGACGCCCGTACTTATCTCGTTCACCTTGTGTCGGATCTTGTTCGATATATACATTTTTCCCATTCACCAACTCACGCATTCTCTGACTGGCTTCCTAACCAAAACACTGAACCGGTTTTCTAGGGTCTTTGGTTTCACGTGTGTCTAGACCAATCATGCGAATTCTTTCAGTCTTGCCGTTAATTACTAAATCTATAGTATCGCCATCGATTACGTTTGCTACTGAATACATGCTAGTCTTAGTCACCGTATTCGAAGCGGATGCGGACTTTAGGGTATTTTTTACAGAATTTAGACGGTCCTGATATTTTCCTTTAAGTTCATCTGGTAGAGAGCTAAGGGATTGTTCGATTTTTGTAATATTTTCATCTAAAGGATTACTTTCAGCCTCATCTAAAGATTTTTCAACGCGAGAGATAGCTTCTTCTAATTTTTCTTTATCGTAAGATTCCTTGGTTTGACGGTTAAGTCCTACAGCTTTAGTTGTCGATCTCTTACCGTCAGTGACCGAGATATTGGTTGTACTTTCACCTTCAGCTATGTCTTTTAGCTCATATTCAAATTCCCCGATATGGTTGCGAAGATTCTGTACGGCGACATCTTGTTCTGCTACCTTGAGTTTTACGAATTTACTAATACCAGAAATTTTGCCAATTAGAACTTTTGAATGTTCAGTATAATTTAACGTATACTCATCTGAAACCTCCATAATTTGAATTGGCGTGTTATTACGATCAAGTCCCGCCTGGTCCGTTAAGTCAATAGTAAAATTTATGCCAAAAATGGCAATGATTATTATAAAAATACAAATAATCATTTTATTTCTATCTCCCATGTTTTTTCACTACATATTGCTCTTAGTGTATATTGCGTTAATTATATCATGTCTGTTATAAAACGATTTATGGTCTTGTTCGTTCGTGTTATAATATAAATATATTAACAAAAAGGAGGAATATGAAAAAATCTACTGGTCATTTTGTTCTCGGTACTATATTTGGTATGGCTCTTGGTGCGATTGCTGGGGTTCTTTCTGCTCCAAAGTCTGGCAAAGAAACTCGTGCTGAAATTAAGGCCAAAGGTGGCAAAATCTACCATGATCAAAAAGAGAATCTAGGCAAGATTTATCACGAACAGAAAACTAATTTTGGAAAATTTAAGCAAAAATTTGCAAAGAAAGCTGCTGAGATCGAAGACGAGATTGTAGAACCTGTCGAAGATGCAGTTTCTGATTTAACCGACGACACTGAGGAGTAAATGTCGGCGCCCGCAGAGGCCTCTCCATCTACCGAGGCAAATAACGACGATTTTTTGAAGTTTTGCGAAGAAATTGATTCACCGGGACACATTTTGTCTCCGGCGGATTTTGTGCATTTACACAACCATACGCATTACTCACTTCTTGATGGTCTGACCAAAGTGCCGGATCTCATTAAATATGTCAAAGAAACCGGCATGCAAGCCGTGGCGGTCACCGACCACGGTACCATGTCGAGCTTGATCGAACTTTATAAGGAAGGCCAATCTGCGGGTATTAAGCCAATTCTCGGACTCGAGGCCTATGTGGCGGCTAGAAATCGCACCGATAAGGATCCCGCACATGATAAGGTGCGTTATCACATCACATTGCTCGCTATGAATGATCAGGGGTTTGAAAACCTCTGTCGTCTCGCCACCGAAGCAGAAATTAACGGTAAATATTACAAACCTCGTATCGATCATGAAATCATGGAAAAATATAACGAGGGAATTATTTGTCTCTCGGGCTGTGCTAGCTCGGAAATTTCGGTGCGACTAAAAAATGGCGACATGGATGGCGCCAGAAAATTAGTTGATTGGTATAAAGAAGTCTATAAAGACCGCTTCTATCTCGAGATGCAAGACCATGGTCACCCCGAGTCACCAACCCACTGGGAGGTGCAAGATCGCATTAATCGAGGCTTACAACAAATCGCCAAGGAAACTGGTTTACCACTGGTCGTGACCTGTGACGGGCATTATCTGAAACACGAAGATCAGGATGCTCATGAAATTCTCCTCTGTATCGGTACGGCGGCCAATCTCTCCGATCAGAACCGTATGACCTTGAAGGATTTTCAGCTTCACGTCATTCCACCGCAAGAGATTATTGATCGTTGGGGTAAAGAATATCCTGATGCTATTAAAAACTCTCGCAAGATTGCCGAACGTTGTGACGTCGACATGAAACTCGGGCGTATCCTGATTCCGAAGTTTCCCGTGCCAGAAGGTGAGACCGATAAAACTTATCTCGATAAGTTAGTTTTTCGTGGCCTAGCTTTTCGCTATGGCGGTAAAACTCAGGAAGAGGTACAAGATTGGTCAGTTGAAGAGTGTCGCAAATTATTATCTCCAGAAATTCTTGAACGTATCGATTATGAATTAAGCGTCGTCGACCGTATGGGCTATAATGGCTATTTCTTGATCGTGCAAGATTTCATTATGTGGGGTAAGACTAAGCGTATTATTTATGGCCCAGGCCGTGGCTCTGCGGCTGGTTCCATTCTAGCCTACGCTTTGCGTATTACCGAGCTTGACCCGATGAAATATGGTCTTCTCTTCGAGCGTTTTTTGAACCCAGACCGTATCTCGATGCCGGATATCGATACCGACATTCAGGATACCCGTCGTGATGAGGTGATTGAGTATTGTACGGAAAAATACGGCAAGGATCGCGTGGCCAACATTGTCACCTTCGGTAAAATGATGGCCAAAAACGCCGTGCGTGACGTGGCGCGTGTACTCGAAGTGCCCTATGCCGAGGCTGACCGTATCGCCAAACTCGTGCCAGATCCAGTGATGGGTCACCATGTCAAATTAACTGACGCCATTAAGACCGCGCCCGATCTCAAGCATGAATATGAACATAATCCGGTCGCTAAGCGCGTAATTGATTACGCTTCCAAACTCGAAGGTACCATTCGTTCTCACGGCGTACATGCCTGTGGTGTGGTGATTGCCCCGGATGAATTGGTCAAATTCTTGCCACTTGAAGTTTCCGCCAAGGGTCCACTGGCGACACAGTATCCATCGACCCAGGTCGAGGAATTAGGTCTACTTAAGATGGACTTCTTGGGTCTATCTAACCTATCCGTGATTAATAATGCCTTGCGTATGATTCGTAAGGTGTATCACGATGACGTCGACCTCTACAGTATTCCGCTCGATGATCAAAAATCCTATGAACTTTTACAACGCGCTGAAACTACCGGTGTCTTTCAGCTTGAATCGGCAGGCATGAAACGTTATTTGAAAGATCTTCGTGCCAGTAGCTTTGAAGATATTATCGCTATGGTGGCCCTTTATCGACCTGGCCCGATGCAGTTTATCGATTCTTTTATTCGTCGTAAGCACGGAGAAGAACCGATCACTTATCTTCATCCAGGTCTCGAGAATGCTTTGAAGTCTACCTACGGTATTTTGATTTATCAAGAGCAGTTCATGCAGATCTCTAAGGAATGGTGTGGATTTACTGGTGGTCAGGCAGATACTCTGCGTAAGGCCGTAGGTAAAAAGAAGGTCGACCTAATGAATAAGGTGAAGCCGGAATTTATTAAGGGTGCCCAAGAAGTGGGGGGTGCTACCGAGGAACAGGCCGAAACATTCTGGTCGCAGTTGCTCGACTTCGCGAACTACTGTTTCAATAAGTCCCACGCCGCGTGTTATGGACTAGTGGCTTATTGGACCGCCTATCTCAAGGCGCATTATCCAGATGCTTTCATGGCTGCACTGATGACTTCCGATATGCGTTGGACTGATCGTCTGGCGATTGAAATTGCAGAGTGTAAACGCATGGGCATTAAGGTGCTTGGCCCAGATATTAATCAGTCTTATTCTGACTTCGGTATCGTGGGAGGGGAGAACACTATTCGTTTCGGGCTAGCCGCGATTAAAAGTATGGGTAAGGCCTTAGTGGAAGATATCGTTATTCCTGAGCGCGATAAAAACGGACCTTTTAAGTCGGTCTGTGATTTCGCGGCGCGTGTCGACGGTTCCAAGTTTAATAAAAAATCTTGGGAGTCCGCTATTAAAACCGGCGCCTTCGATCGCTTCCACAATCGCACCGACCTCTTGTTTAACCTCGAAGATATCCAAGCCTATGGTGCCAAAGTTCAAAAAGACAAGTCTTCTGGCCAAACCGACCTCTTTGGCATGATGGGCGATGCCGGCTCGATTCCGGAACCAGTCATCCAGCCGTCGCCAACTCAAGTTTCCGAAAAAGACCAACTACTTTGGGAGCGTGATCTGATGGGTCTTTATCTTTCGGCACATCCCCTCGACAAATATGATACCTATTTCGAAGAGCAAACCCATCCTTTCACTCTGGTTACTCCGGAAAATGATGGTAAACAGGTAATTGTTGGTGGTATTATTACTAATATTCGTACCATTCTCACTAAATCCAATACCAAGATGGCCTTTGTGAAGATTGAGAGTAAGACGTCTGAGCTGGAATTCTTAGTCTTCCCGAAAACCTACGAAGAATATAGTGATCGTCTCGCAGTTGATAATGTGATTAAGGTTACCGGCCGCATTAATGCCAAAGATAAGGATGGCAATATCACCTCTGACGTGAAGATTATTGCCGAATCTATTTCCGTGCTTTCGGATGATAAATTATCTTCTTATGAATCGACCGGTACCCGTCTAGCTGATCCAGCGGAAGCCCCGAAAAAGGAATTTCGTCGTCGCAAGCCAACCAATGATGAAGCACCTAAGCCAAAATCGACTGATGTTCCAACCGTCACAATTTCTAAGCCGGCCGCTAAGAAAAACGATTCTGACAAATCCGCATCTGATACCAAGTCAGGCACTACCACTAAGTCAACCAAACCTGCAGCCGCTAAATCTGCTTCCGCAAAATCTGAGGATGCTAAGTCCGCCACTGCAGGGTCCGCTAAAACCACCACCACGTCGGAAGAATCCGAAGCTCCTAAGCGTATCATTGCGCCGGAAGCCGATCCGCGTAGTCTTAAGCTTTTCGTTCTGGTGGAAAATCCCCAAAATACCGCGACTTTGACTTCGATTCGTGAACTTTGTGATGAATCACCAGGTTTTTCGGAAATTATTCTCGTACTCAAAGACGGTGAAATTAAAAAACCGCTTCGCATGCCATTCCGCATCGAAGCTAGTCCAGAATTGATTTCCGGATTAAAGGAATTGAAAATTCTGTGGTCCTAAAATAGTAGTTGGCCAACGAGAAATTAATTCACCAAAATCAAACCAGAATTATTTCAGAATTCAACTACAAAAATTAAAATGCCTATGCTAAAATAGTACTAATGAAAAAGGGTGGTCATGAATAAACTTGCGAAGTTTTTGAATGCGCATATTTCTGGTCTTGTCACTGATAAACCGGAAATTCTTGCGGCATATTCGCGCGATATGAGCGTCTTGGAAATGATGCCACGCTTTCTTTGTATTCCGAAAACTGCAGAAGACATTCAGTTTATCTTGCGTTTTAGTACTAAATTAGCCAAAAAGGGATACAAACTGCCAATTGGCGTGCGCGGTGCTGGTCTTGATACTACTGGCGCCGACCTGACTGACGGTCTCTTAATTTCCATGGAAAAATTTAACACCATCGAAGAAATTGACACTCGTGAAAGTCTAGTACGGGTAAAAGCTGGCATCACCCTCGGTGAATTAAACGATGCACTGGCACTCTTCGGCCTAGAACTTCCTGTAGTGGCCTCTAGAAAACAGACCATCGGTGGCCTAATTTCCACCGCTCTCATCGATGAGGCCGCCAAAAAATACGGCAGCATCTATTATTTCACTGATCGTATCGAAGTAGTTTTACCAAATGGTGAAATTTTCCAGACTACTAGCCTGACTAAGCGTGGTATTAAATTGGCTCAGTTGAAAGCAGATGATCAAAACGCCAAAACCAATACCACCATCTATGACTTGACTGAGAAAAATCAGGCAGTAATCGCCAAAATTCGTGAATCCGTCCATAATCGCTCCGGTTATCGTATGGTGACCGAGGTAAACCGCGAAAATAAGCCGTTCGATGTGCTGCCAATTTTCTTTGGCGCCCAAGGTACTCTCGGGGTTATTACAGAGGTAATTTTAAAGGTTCAGCCAATTCAATATCATACTCGCCAGTATGTTTTTGAATTTACTTCGATTAATCAGGCACTCACTTTTGCTGAAAAAGCCAAAGAGCTTGAACCGCGTACCATGAATCTTTATGACGGTCGCATATTTAAGACACTCGAGAGCCTCGGTCGCAAGGCTAAATTACTCGAGTCAAATACTGCCACCGCTCAATCTACCGCCAAATTTTATATCTATCTAGATTTTGCCGAAAACTTTTTCCGTATTAGAAAGATTGACCGCGAGATTGAAAAATTACGTCCCTTGGCCGATAAGTCCTACGTCGATCAGGAAAAATACAAAGCCGATTTTAATAATTTTAATTTTGGCCTCAAATTATACCTCAATAGTCACGATACAGCAGAAAAACTCGCCATCGTCGATAAGACTTCGATTCCAGCCGAAAAATTGCCAGATTTTCTGCGTAATCTGCAGCCTCTTGAACAAAAATTCCATCAAAACCTACCTGTTTTTGGCTCACTTCTCACCGATCTTTATTCGATTCGACCAGAATTTGACCTTACCGACATTTTGAATCGCAAAAATCTCATTTTCTTCTTGCAGTCTTACGCTAAGATTGTCTACGAAGTCGGCGGATCGCTTGCGGGTGGCTTCGCCGAAGGTCGTACACTAAGTGTAATCACTAGCTCACATACTGATTTAGAGATCAAAGAATTTTATCATCAAATTCGCCAAACCTTCGACCCCGACAATATTATGTCTCCTGGGGTCAAACAGGGTGCTACACTGACCAATTTTGTACGTCATCTACGTGAAGCTCCACTGATTGGCTTTATTGAATATTAAGCTAATGGTTTTCCACAGCAAATGTTGTAAATATAACTATCTCTCGATATGTTATAATTAAGTCATGAAAGTTACTACAAAGAATATATCTGAGACCAAGGTGGAAATTACCGTTACTCTAGATAAGAACGATTTGCAGACTGCTAAGGAACAGGCTGTGGCTCGTCTTGCTAAGGAAGTTAATGTCCAGGGCTTCCGCAAGGGTAAAGTTCCTGCCGAAATCGCTGAAAAACACATCAATCCTAACGATCTTGCTTCGACCACTGCCGATATTGCTGTTCGTCGTACCGTTCCGATGGCCTTTTCTGAGGCTAAAAAAGCTCCATTGATGATCCCTAATGTAGAAATCACCAAGTTTGTACCAGATGAAACCCTCGAATATAAAGCTGAAGCCGATATTCTCCCAGACATCAAGCTTGGCGACTTCAAGAAATTGAAAGTTAAACGCGAAGATATTGCCGTTAAAGAAGACGATATTATGGATGTCATCTCTCGCGTGCGTGAAGCATACGCGGAAAAAGCCCCAGTCAAGCGCGCTGCCAAGATGGGCGATGAAGTGGTGATTGATTTTGAAGGCTCTCTCGATGGCGTAAAATTCGAAGGTGGTGCCGCCAAAGATTTTAAACTAAAACTCGGTTCTCATGCCTTTATTCCAGGTTTTGAAGAGGGAATTGTTGGTCATGAAACTGGTGATCGTTTCGATCTCGAACTTACCTTCCCTAAAGATTATCACGCCGAAAATCTTGCCGGCAAGAAGACTGTCTTCAATGTCTTAGTTAAGCAAATCAATGAATTTAAGCTTCCAGAACTTGATGATGAATTTGCCAAAAAATGTGGCCCGTTCGAAACTTTTGATGCTTTGAAAGCTGATATTGAGAAAAATCTCACTGAGCAAAATCGCGTCAAGGCTGACGAAAAATTCAAAGATGATCTTGTTGAAGCTCTTGTTAAATCCAGCAAGGTTGAAGCACCAGCTATTTTAATCGAAGACCAAATCCGCTTCATTCGCCAGGATATGGAACAAAATGCTAAGGCTCAGGGTTTTACTCTCGAAGATTACCTCAAGCAAAGCGGTCAAACCGAAGAAGAATGGATGAAAGAAGTTAAAAATCTCGCCGAAAAGCGTGTCAAGGCTTCACTAGTCTTGCAAATTCTGGCTCGTGATCAAAAAATCGAAGTCGAAGACGAGATTGTCGAGGCCAAGATTAATGAACTCAAAGAAGTTTACAAAAAATCTAAAGAAGCTCTCGAAAGTTTGAAGAATCCTAATGTCCGCCAAGACATTAAAAACCGTCTTACCATCGAGAAAACCTTAAACTTCCTCGTCCAGGAAAACACTAAATAATTCCGTAGGTTAGAAGATAACCCCGACTAAAAATCGGGGTTATTTTTATCAAAAAAAGAGCTCTGCTGTCATAGCAGGGCTCAGTAAGCATTTAGTTAACCAGAAATCATTTTTCATAATAAGAGTCAATACCAAGAAGATTATAGGTCCAAATAAGGTTAAGGGTAGCATTTTCTGGATCAATAAGTCTAAACTCTTCGAAAAGGTAATATTTTTTCCCAGACTTAGAGGTAGCTTCAAAAACATCATAGTCTATGGTGTGATTAATCATAGCCTCTGTAGTCTCATCAATACTGCCAGATATCTGGTGAAAATAATCCATGAGAAGCTGTTTTTTCTCAGAGACAGATAAAGAACTCTTTACCAGTTTCTTTAAAAAGAACTCCTTATTCTTATTGTCTACGTTTTCTTCCTGAGAATATATAGAATATTTGACCACTGTTTCTTCTGGAAATTCTGCCTCTTCTGCTAATTTATACCTAAGGTCAGAATATTTTTGAGAAATTTCATCATCTAACGATCTATCTCCGTTTAGTGATTCTAGATGCCAATTCCAACATATGATTGGTTGGTTTGATTTTGAATTGGTTTCAAGGTTACATTTTTTAATGGACATAATAATCCTCCTTTT
>CALHIA010000012.1 GCA_938030585.1 uncultured Candidatus Saccharibacteria bacterium
AGTCAAACTGCGCACCCACGCCAGCCAACCCCTCTTTTTCTGCCTCTGGAATTCCTAAAGCCTCAAAAGTCTCTCGAATTTCCGCCGGTACCTCATCCCAAGAAGTTTTAATCTCGGCCTCGCCCGCCTCTTTATAGAATCGAATTCCCCCCGCATTAATCTGCGAAATTAGTTCCTCTACCCCTGGCAACATCTTCCCTAGATTCTGTTTTTGCCAAGCTCGCACCCCCCGAAGCCTACATCGAAGCACCCATTCCGGCTCTCTTTTTTGTCGATGAATCGCCTCCGCCGCTCGACGCACTACCTCTTTTTTCACTTCGCACCCCCCCCATTCATCGCGCCCTTCTCACCCAATACTCTCGCCGACTTCTCATCGCCACGCTCATTTTCTAATACTCGCACCGACTTCTCATCGTCGCGCTCATCCTCCGCCGCTACTAGTTTCCCGTCTATCAACTCAACCACTTTATTCACCTTCAATTTTTCCAAAATCCTCAAGTTATGCGAAATAATCAAAAAACTCGCCCCAGTTTCTTGCTGATAATCCGCTAAGATTTGTGAAATTTTTCCCGCCGATTCCATATCTAATCCCGAATCCAATTCATCCAACATACAAAATTTCGGCTTCAAAGCCAACATTTGCAAAATTTCATTCTTTTTCTTTTCTCCACCCGACATCCCCACCCCACTTTCACGTTCCATAAAAAACATCGTAAGCCCCAACAATTTCTGATTCGCCATCAAGCCATTACGCACCCCATCGAGCCGCACTTTTTCACCACGTTCCGTTAATCCAGTTCGTACAATTTCTGTCGTGGAAACGCCATTTACTTCCGGCGGTGTTTGAAAACTCAAAAACATCCCGAGAAGACTTCGTTTTTCTGCACTTAAATTCTGAATTTTCTCCCCCAAAAACTCAATTTCCCCATTCAAAATTTCATATCGCGGATCCCCCATAATCGCTCCTAAAAGCGTCGATTTCCCAGAACCATTTTTCCCTTTAAGTACCAAAGTTTCTCCCGGCAAAATCTCAAAATTCACTCCCCGAAGCACCACTTGCTGATTTTTCTTAATCACCACCGTCAAATCTGAAACTCTGAACATTTCACCTCTACTACTTCTTTATTAAATTATAACATTGTCTCTTGATAGAATGAATTATCTGCGTTATAATTAAAGAACAATCCCCTGTAGCTCAATGGTGGAGCAAGAAGCTGTTAACTTCGAGGTTGTCAGTTCGAGCCTGACCGGGGGAGCCAAAATTATTGAATAATCCCAAATTTTGGGATTATTTTTATTCTCACTACCACCGGTTAGGCGAGAATGTAGTTCGCCCATTATGAAAATATTGCGTTTTTATAATTAAAGTACTATATTTAAACCATATTCGACAATTAGTCGTTCTCCCATTTTTAAAAAAAGATGGGAGGTATTTTTTTATCCTTTACTTTCATCCACTCAGAAAACTC
>CALHIA010000013.1 GCA_938030585.1 uncultured Candidatus Saccharibacteria bacterium
TGCAATAAACGAGCGAGCTCAGCGGCGATCGGTCGTAGAGAAAATTCCGGCATCGCCTTCCCCTCTGGGCGCCCAAGATGAGAGATGATAACGAGTTTTTTCACTTGATGATCTAGGAGATATTGGATAGTGGGGAGAGATTTTTCGATGCGTAAGTTATTTTGAATGATACCATTTTTGAGTGGCACATTATAATCCGTACGAAGGAGAACGGTTTGGTGTTCGGGGTGCAAAAAATGAAGATTGCGATACATGTTTTAATTATACCGCAATCTTCTAATCGTGCTAAAGCTTAGAACTAAATGCTACGAATTTGGATAGTATCCGTACCACCAATTACGTTTGGTTGACCGGAAACGATTACCGCGAGCACCTTATCTTCGCCTGGTTTAGTATTGATATAACCAGAAGCTTTAAGTTCTTGAACGAGATCAATGCCATAATTCTCAGAGAATGGGCGTTCGAAGCTGGCGTTGGCATAATTCAAAGCCAATTGGCTAGCCACACGCTTATTTGAAGTAACCGAGATGATTGGAAGATTTGGGCGTTCAGCGGAGATTGAAACAGCGGTTGCACCAGAAGCCGTCTCACAGACGATGACATCAGCGTGAATTTTTTCAGCAAGACTGACAGCAGCATTAGCTACAGCGTTATATTCACGATTTTCACCAGTGACATCTTGGTCAATTGGGTCGACCTTGGAATGGTTCTGAGTGTAAAGAATGATTTGTTTCATTTGCTTCACAGCTTCAATTGGGTATTTACCATTGGCAGTTTCATCGGAAAGCATGACAGCATCAGCACCCTGAATCACAGCGTTGGCAACGTCAGAAACTTCAGCGCGAGATGGACTTGGATTATCGACCATGGAACCGAGCATCTGGGTAGCCACGACACAGAGTTTACCGTGCTTACGGCAAAGGCTGATTAATTTACGCTGAACGATAGGAACAACTTCGTTACCAGCTTCGACGGCCATGTCACCACGGGCGACCATTATACCATCGGCAGCTTGGACGATAGCTTCCATTTTCTCATCAGTCTCGATAGCTTTTTTGGTTTCGATTTTAGCAATAATTTGAGCGGTAGAACCGAGAGAAACCAAGATTTGACGGAGTCTTTCGACATCATCAGCACTCTGGATGAAGCTCATGGCCACGTAATCAAAATCACGGGTAGCACCAAATTCGATGTCAGCCATATCTTTTTCGGTAATCACATCACCACCAAAATCGGTATCTGGAAGGTTGAGACCCTTGCGGCTCATAATAGTACCTTCGTTTTCAACCTTAACCTTGATAGCGGTGCTGCTGACGATTTCCGTGACAGTAGAACGAATTTTACCATCGAAGATGAAGAGAGGTTCACCAACTTTCATGCGCTCAGCAAGATTGTACTGAACTGGAAGAAGATTTGAACCGTCGTGTTCAGTGACGGCATAATCGAGAATCAATTCGTCACCTGGCTTAACTTCGTAATGATTATCTTTAATCACACCGAGGCGAATTTTAGGACCTTGAAGATCCTGGAGAATAGCGACAGAGCGGCCTTTTTTCTCGGCAGCTTTTTTAATCCAAGCGATTTGTTCATCGCGTTCTTCGTAACTTCCGTGAGAGAAGTTGAGGCGGCAGCAGTTAACGCCTGCCATGACTAACTCGGCAATTTTTTCTTCAGTGAAGACAGCTGGACCGACGGTAGCCAAAATTTTAGTTCTTTTATATAGTTTACTCATATCGTTTGATATTATAACATAATTGTGATAATCTTGTGTTTTCGCGTAATAGCTCAGCACCTATGCAACAAAATATTGCATAAAAATAAGGTAGCTCTT
>CALHIA010000014.1 GCA_938030585.1 uncultured Candidatus Saccharibacteria bacterium
TTTAGCGATATGAGAGAATTGAGCTCACTTAATTTAACTAATTTTGATACCTCGAAAGTAACAAATATGAGAAACATGTTTTCTAGTATGTCTAAACTTAATGATTTAGATATATCAAATTTCGATACCAGTAAAGTAACTGACATGTCACAGATGTTTTATGGCGTTTCAAAATTAAATTCTTTGAATCTTTCAAATTTTAATACTTCAAAGGTGACCAGTATGCGTTTTATGTTTAACCTTATGGAAAGTCTTGTGAATTTTAATATAAGTTCTTTTGATACGCGAAATGTAGAGAATATGTCTAGTATGTTTTCATCTATGAGAAAAATTACAAACTTAGATCTTTCGCATTTTGATACTGCAAGGGTAAAAGAAATGGGCTCGATGTTTTCTGGTATGTATGAACTTACGAATTTAAATATTTCGAGCTTTAATACTGGTAATGTTACGGACATGAGTAGTATGTTTTCAAGTTGTAGAAAAATCACAAAGTTAAAACTTACACATTTTGATACTTCAAAGGTAAACAATATGTATGGTATGTTTCAAGACATGTCTGCTTTGACGGAACTCGATATTTCGAGATTTAATACTGAGAATGTCGTGTCTATGTCTAGTATGTTCAGGGATGCGTCTAGTCTACCGAGCCTTAATTTGGCGAATTTTAGAACAAGTAATGTTACCGATATGTCTAGTATGTTTTATAATTTAGATAAGATTATTGGTTTAGATTTAACTAGTTTCGATACTTCAAAGGTGAGAGATATGAGTTACATGTTTAGTGGTATGTCTAAGATTCAGGATTTAAAAATTTCATCCTTTAATACCAGTGAGGTAACAAGGATGAATAATATGTTTCAATATGCTTACAAATTGACGACCTTAGATTTGTCTAATTTTAGCACTTCAAAAGTAACGGATATGCACTATATGTTTTACGCAATGTCTGAGCTTACTGATTTAAATATTAGCTCTTTTGATACTGGTAACGTAACTAATATGGTACAAATGTTTAGTAGTTTAAGAAAAATAGTTAGCTTGGATCTTTCGCATTTTAATACAAAAAAAGTCACTAATATGGCAGCTATGTTTGATACTATGTATGATTTAAAAAATTTAAATATCTCATCTTTTAATACGAGTAATGTTGTTTATATGAGTAGTATGTTTAGGGGAACTTATAGTTTGACGGAATTGGATTTATCATCGTTTGATACTAGTAATGTCAAGACGGTAGATTCTATGTTTTATATTAATTCTTCTGATGTTGATAAAGATAAATTGGAGAAAATATACGTAAGTAGTGATTTTAATACGACTAAAATTACTAACTATGGTAATGTTTTTGGAAACCGTAAAAAGCTTCGTGGTGGCAACGGTTCATTCTTGGCGGATCCTAGTACAGCAGATCTTTCTTGGCTCAGAGTGGATCGTCCGGGAGTGCAGGGGTACTTTACACGTAAACCATAGTGGTTTGGAAGTGATTTTTCTATAAAATCATGGGGAGGTGCAGTGAGACTTCACTTGTAAAATTATAGAGGCGTGAGTTTTATTCCGCTCTAACCTGTGATAAGATAAAAGTAATGGTGCAATTAGGTGTAAAAACAAACAAAGGTCGGGGGATTTTTGAATTTTTCTTTGCGAAAAGTCAGCCGGAAGTAGATAGGGAATGGGTGGCAGAAAATCAGCTGAAAATGGCACGGATTTTTATGGCGGGGCTGGAAAAATATAATCTTGAGAGCGGTGCTCAGAATTTGGGGGGAGAGCTCGACGAGAGTGGTGTGACATTTGATGATGGAATGAAGCGCTCGATTAGTGAAACAGCGGAGCGGGTGCTTTTGCCGGAACAATTTTTATTGGTGGCGGGTTATCATATTGATGAAAATACTAAGACGCGAGAATTTTATGATGAGAATGATGAGCTCGCGACTCGCACGGTGACGGAAGCAATCTATACGAATCTTTTGATCGGATTTAGTCCGGAGATTCAGTGCTTGGTGCTGATGAAAGTGGATGCAGATCTGACACGATTTGGTGAAGTGTTCGTTTTTTATCCAAAGGATTTTGCGAAGAAAAAATATCGCAGTTTTATTGAGCGTTTCGAGATTTATGATCGTACGGAGCGCTGGTATGAACGGGTTTTGATGCGACTTTCAGCGAAGCACCGCACGACTTTTTATGTACCAAGCGAAAGCTTGGGAACTTTGATGGATTTGGAGGGGAATCCGGTGTTGATTTATATGAGTCAGGCGAAAATGCGAGAACGATTTTTGGAATTTTTTAATAACTGGGAGCAAAAATGAGCGAAAAAAGTGATGTAAAAATCTTAGCAATAGTGGGGATGAGCGGTTCGGGTAAATCGGTGGTGGTGGATTTTTTGACCAAAAAAGGGATACCGAAAGTTTATTTTGGGGGAATGATTTATAAAGAGATGAAGCGACGTGGAATCGAAATTACTGCGGATGGAGAAAGTGAAAAGCGATTCAGGGAGATGATTCGGGAGACCGAAGGTAAAGATTGGGTGGTGAAA
>CALHIA010000015.1 GCA_938030585.1 uncultured Candidatus Saccharibacteria bacterium
TGAAACAATCTAATACTTTCCGTGATAATCAGGCCGAAATGAGCCAGACCCTCATCATGGACTCTGGTGACCAGGAACACGAGCGCGGTATCACCATTACCGCCAAGCAAACCTCGGTCTATTACAACGATCATAAAATTAATATCATCGATACTCCGGGCCACGCCGACTTCTCTGGTGAGGTTGAACGTACCTTGAATATGGCCGACGGTGTACTTTTGGTGGTTGACGCCCAAGAAGGCCCGATGCCACAGACTAAATTCGTTTTGAAGAAAGCCCTTGATCTTAAATTAAAGCCGGTTGTGATTATTAATAAAATCGACAAACCTGCCGCTCGTATCGAAGAAGTCAAAGACGAAATTTCTGACCTGTTCTTGGAACTTGCAACCGAAGAATCTCAGCTTAACTACCCAATCTATTATGCCATCGCGCGTGATGGTCGTGCCGGTAAGACTGAAAATCTTGATGATGATCTCCATGTAATTTTCGAGTCCATTATCAATGATATTCCTTCACCAAAGGTCGACGAAGATTCCGAAAAAGGTTTACAACTTCTCGTCGCTTCACTCGCTTCCGATAATTACCTCGGTAAATATGCTATCGGTAAAATTTTCCGTGGCAATATCAAGCATGGTCAATCGATTAAAATCGTGAAGACTCACTTTACTAATGGCGGGCCAGAAATTACTACCGAAAATGGTAAAGTCGATAAAATCTTTGTCTATCGTGGTCTCGGCAAGGAAGAGGTTAATGAAGCTTTTGCTGGTGACATCGTCGCGGTCACCGGTATTCCAAGTGCGAACATCGGTGATACTATTGCTGCCTTTGATAATCCAGAAGCTCTGCCTACTATCGAACTTGAGCCACCTACGCTCAGTATCTATATTGGCCCAAATACCAGCCCACTCAAAGGTCAAGAAGGTGAATTCACTACCTCTCGTCAAATTTCCGATCGTCTTCACAAAGAACTTGAAACTAATATCGCTTTGAAAATCGCCCAAGATGGTCTCGGTTATAAAGTTTCTGGTCGTGGCGAACTTCACCTTTCAGTTTTAATCGAAACTATGCGCCGTGAGGGTTACGAACTCGAAGCTGGCCGTCCAGAAGTGGTCTATAAGGAAATTGATGGCAAAAAATGTGAACCATTTGAAGATCTCACGATTGAGGTCACCCCAGAATATGTCGGTGCGGTTTCGCAAGAACTCGGTATTCGCAAGGCAGATCTGATTGCCCAGGAAATTACCTCTGGTGGCGCCGTCCGTTTTACCTATGAAATTTCCACCGCTGCGCTGATCGGTCTTCGTAATAGCTTGATGACCGATACTAAGGGCACCGTGATTATGTCTTCCATTCCGAAGGGTTACCGCCCAGTCGAAGGTAAGTACAAACCAGAACGTAATGGTGTTTTGATTTCTTTTGAAACCGGTACTTCTACCGCTTATGCTCTCGACATGGTGCAGGCTCGTGGTATTCTCTTTATCCCACCTCAGGTCCCAGTTTATCAGGGTATGATCGTCGGTCTTTCGAACAAGAAAGAAGACATCGATATCAACGTTTGTCGCGAAAAACAGCTCACCAACATGCGTACTCACGCTTCCGACGGTGCAATTCAGCTCACTCCGTACACTAATCTCAGCCTCGAGCAATGTCTCGACTTCCTCCTCGACGATGAACTTCTCGAAGTCACCCCGAAGAGCTTACGTCTCCGCAAGCGCCAGTTGGATCCAATCAAGCGAAAACGCGAAGCCAGGAGCTAAAATGTCTCATCCGGCGTATCTTATTGATTCACATTGTCATCTGCATGACCTGGATTTTTATACGCCGGAAGCACAAGCTAAGGCCCTTGCTGCCTGCGCCGAAAAGCAGGTCGAAAAGTTAATTTGTATCGGTACTGACCACGAGGATTCTTTCAAGGCTGCCGAATTTGCCGCTCAAAATCCTACCAAACTTTTCTGGAGTTATGGTATCCACCCCAATGAATTTGACAAACCTAGAAAAGATGTTCAATTTGAACATCAAAACCGTCCAGTGGCAATTGGTGAAGTTGGCCTCGATTATCATTATGGTGAAAATGATAAATTAGACCAAGCGAGACTTCTGGAAGAAATGTTAGATCTCGCCATTCGCGAGGATTTACCACTGATTTTTCATGTTCGCGAAGCTTTTGATGATTTTTTCGCGATTTTGGACAATTTTTCTTCTGCCAAAATCCGTGGTGTCGTGCATTCTTTTTCTGACAACAAGAAAAACCTTAAAAAATCTCTCGAACGTGATTTTTATATCGGCGTGAACGGTCTTGCTACTTATTCCACCTTGCCGATGCCACCAATCGAGCGCATTCTACTCGAAACTGACGCGCCATTTCTCGCTCCCGTGCCACTGCGTGGTCAAACCAACCAGCCGGTGAATGTCCACTATGTAGCCAAGTGGTTATCTGAAAAACTCGGATCAGACTTTAATGAGGTCGCGAGAATTACTACCGAAAATTCCGAGACCCTCTTTAATTTAGGAGCCAAAAAATGATTTATTTAGATTTTGCGGCCGCTACGCCAGTCCATCCTAAGGTACTCGAGGCGATGTTGCCATATTTTAGTGAAAATTTTTATAATCCTTCTGCGCCGTATCTTCCTGCCAAACATTTGCGCGGTGAATATGAAGCCAAAAAATCCGCTCTGGCCCAAACCATTGGTGCGAAATCACCGGATTTAGTTATCACGGCCGGCGCCACTGAGTCGATTAATCTCGCGTTCACTGTCTTGGAAAATTATCCAGACGCCGAAGCTCTGATTTTAGCCACCGAGCATGCTTCGGTACGAGAATCCGCCAGACATTATGCTAAGGTCGTCAAGGAGATTGCCGTCGATTCCACTGGATTGATTAATCTGAAGGATTTGGCGACTAAAATCACCGATCGAACCGTGTTAATTTCTGTCGCGATTGCCAATAACGAACTTGGCACCATCCAGCCGCTCAGTGAAATAGCCGAAATTATACGACGCATGCGTGAAAAACGTCTGGCTACCGGTAATCTCATGCCACTTTACCTTCACTCCGATGCCTCGCAGGCGGCGAGCCTCCTCGATCTCTCAGTGGCACGTCTCGGTGTTGATCTTTTGACGCTTAATTCCGCCAAAGTTTATGGGCCGAAGGGAATTGGCGCACTCTATATTTCTCGCGGGGTTAAGCTTAGCCCTATCTCTTATGGTGGCGGTCAGGAAATGGGTCTGCGTTCGGGTACGGAAAATGTACCTCTCCTCATGGGCTTCGCAGAAGCTTCCGTGCGTGCGAAATCTCACGTTTCTGCCAGTCGCAAAAAATATGAAAAATATAATCAATTATTCCGTCAGATTCTGACCGAAAAATCGCTCATTACACCAAAATTTTTGGGTAATAAAAAACATCAATTAGCTAATTTTTGTCCAATTTGCTTCGACGGGCTTGATGCGGAGCGTCTGATTTTTAAACTGGAAGATCGTGGTATTCTGCTTTCTACTGGTGCTGCCTGTGCTGCCTCGAAAGGTCAAAAATCTCATGTGCTTTCAGCGATTGGTCTCACCGATTCGGAAATTACCGGCTCTCTCCGCGTGACTTTCGGTGAGCTAAACACCGAAGAACAAATTCGTGAAGCCGCCTCAGTGATTGCTGAGGTTGCTAATCAAGAAGCCAAGCGTATCGGACTGGTGTCAGACGATGTGGCTTTGAAAGAATCGCATGACATTAAACAAGATCAAGGAGCCATCCATGAATAACGCCGTGACCAAACCAAAAACCGTCTTCGTCGGCATGTCTGGTGGTGTCGATTCTTCCGTTACCGCAGTTTTACTCAAAAATGCCGGCTACCATGTGGTTGGTGTCTATATGAAGAACTGGTCGAAAGATCTTCCTGGTATGAAATGCCCTTGGGCGGAGGATTTGGCGGATGCCAAGCGTGTGGCTACGAAATTGGATATTGATTTTCGCATTTTTGATTTTGAAACCGAGTATCACGCCAAGGTGGTCGACTATATGATCGAGGAATTCAGGAAGGGAAATACCCCGAATCCTGATGTGATGTGTAATCAAGAAATCAAGTTCAAACTTTTTTACGACATCGCCATGAGTCAGGGTGCAGATTTTATTGCCACTGGTCATTATGCTATATCCGAAGACGGCAATTTGAAATTAGCTACAGATACTAATAAAGATCAGACTTATTTTCTCTATCGTATTTCTGATGAAGCGATTTCGCAGACACTTTTTCCGCTTGGCAAAATGCTAAAACCAGAGGTGAAGCAATTAGCCGCTGAGTTTGGTCTCGATAACGCCTACAAAAAGGAATCTATGGGTGTTTGTTTTGTAGGTGAAGTTGGGATCAAAGATTTTCTCCAGGAATATATCGAAGTAACTCCAGGTCAAATTATCGATCGTGATACTAATCGGGTACTCGGCACGCACGAAGGCGCGGTTTTCTATACGATCGGTCAGCGTCATGGTTTGAATCTCGGCGGCGGCTTGCCTTACTATGTGGTCGGCAAAGATATGGCGAAAAATCTGGTATATGTTTCGAAAAATCTCAATCATCTAAATCTGTGGACGAAGACTTTGAAATTAAAAGATGTAATCATTCGCCAAATTCATCAGGAATCTGGTAACACGCAGCCGGATCTTTCTGAGCTCACCTGTCGGGTGCGTCATCGCGCGCCACTTATCGCTTGTAGTTTTAACCCGAAAACTAACGAGGTGGTACTAACTGAAGAAATCAAGCATCCTGCAGCTGGTCAATCTGTGGTTTTTTATGACGGTGATATTTGTATCGGCGGCGGTATTATCGCGGAGTAATCCATAAAAATAACCGCTCTTCGCGGCTATTTTTATTTCTTATCGAAGCAGGCGTAACCCTTGGTTAGTTCTAGTTTGCTCTTCAGATCGTCGACGGCTTTCTTTAGACCGTCTTTTTGAATTTTTTCATCTAGATTACCCAGGTCGAAATCCTCGCCGTCGTCCGTGGTGGCTGAAACTAGATTTTCTGCCGTTGGATCAAGTTTAATCGTGAGGGTATTCTGTGCGGATTTACATTTAATCGTCAGTAGCCCATCGCCGTTAGCCATATTTTTCACGACCATGAAGAGGATGATACCCGCAATCCCGATCAGGAACAGGGTAATTAATTTTTTCATTTTGGCGTCCTTTTATTTAATCTCTATCCATTATATATAGCATAAGCATTTTGTAAAGTTGTGTAAAACTCGAACCTCACAGATTATGGTATAATTATCTCTATGAATGCAAGTGAAATCCGTCAAAAATTTCTTGAATATCAAACTGCTCGTGGCCACCAGGTAATTGCTCCAGCGCGTCTGGTTTTGGAAAACGATCCAACCACCCTTTTCACCGGTTCGGGTATGCAGCCGCTTTTGCCATACCTTCTCGGTGAGCCTCATCCTGCCGGCCAGCGCCTGGCGGATTCACAGCCATGTTTGCGCTTGCAAGATATTGAAGATGTTGGCGATCCACGCCATACCACGGTTTTCGAAATGCTCGGTAACTGGTCACTCGGTGATTATTTTAAACAAGAGCAAATTCCAGCCTTCTTTAAATTCCTCACCGAAATCGTCGGCCTCGACCCACACAAAATTTACGTCACTTGCTTTATTGGTAACGAAAAATATGGCATTCCAAAAGATACTGAATCAGCCGAAATTTGGCAACGCGTTTTTGCGGAAGCGGGCGTACAAGCGGAAATCGCCGAGATTGGTTCTAGTGAGAATGGAGCGAAACGTGGTATTAAGGAAAACGAGCATATTTTCTTCTATGATGATCACGAAAACTGGTGGAGTCGTGGTGGTGGTGTCGAAACTACTCCAATTGGCGATCCATGTGGTCCAGATTCCGAAGTCTTCTATGATTTTGGTGAAGACAAGCAAGATGTTGCGAGATACGGTAAATCTCATCCTGCCTCTGATGGCGCCCGTTTCATGGAAATTGGTAACCAAGTCTTTATGCAATATAAGCGCAATCAAGACGGTACCTTCTCGGAATTGACCAAGAAAAATATTGACTTCGGTGCCGGTCTTGAGCGTATTGCTGCGGCCGCCATGGATTCATTTGATGTTTTCGAAACTTCACTTCTAAAGCCAATTATTACCAAGCTCGAAGCTATCTCTGGTCTCAGTTACGTTGACCACACTGAAGAAATGCGCGTGATTGCCGACCATTTACGTGGTGCTTATTTGCTTTCCGCCCAGGGTTTAGTGCCAAGTAATAAACAACAAGGTTACGCCCTTCGCCGTTTGATTCGTCGTGCGGTAATGAAAGCTACTAATCTTGGCATCGATCAAGATTTCTTAGCTCAAATCGTGCCAATTATCGCCGAAAATTACCAAGATCTTTCAGATGAAATTCTTACCAATCGTGCCGACGCCTTGAATGTTTTGATTCGCGAAGAACAGGCCTTCCGCCGTAGTATTCACCGCGGCCTTAAGGAACTTCATAAACTTAAGGATCAGGGGCTTACCGGCAAAGAACTCTTTATGTTGCAGGATACCTATGGTTTTCCACTCGAATTATCTCTCGAGGAAGCTAAGCAAAACCAAATTAATCTCAGTGAAAACTGGCAGGCTGAATTTCAGGCTAGCCTCGATGAACAACGTCAGCGTTCCCAAACCGCCAGTAAAGGTATGTTCAAGGGTGGTCTTGAAGATCATGGTGAAGCCTCGGTGAAATATCACACCGCGACACACTTACTTTTGGCTGCGCTTCAGAAAATCGTCGATCCGAATATCGCTCAAGCTGGTTCTAATATCACCTCTGAACGTCTGCGTTTCGATTTTAACCTTGATCGCAAACTTACCGATGAAGAGAAAAAGCAGATTGAGGACTAGGTTAATCGATGGATTCAGGAAGATTACCCAGTTTCGTTTGCTGAATATGACAAGGCTTACGCTCGTGACGTCTTGAAAGCACATGGTAGTTTCTGGGAAAAATATGGCGACGTCGTCAAGGTCTATACCATTGGCGCCGAGGAAGCACCCGTTTCGCGCGAACTTTGTGGTGGCCCTCACGTTGAGCATACTGGCGTCCTCGGTCATTTCAAGATTAAAAAAGAAGAATCCTCAGCCGCCGGCATTCGTCGTATTAAAGCAATTTTAGATTAAGGAGAATAGGGTGGAACAATTAGCCAAACACTTTACACCAGAATTATATGAAATTGAATTAAGGATCAATAAAGACACTGAACAGGTTCAAGGTCGAGTGAAGATTCAGGGTGTTGCCAAAAGTTCCACCATCAAGCTCCACGCCAAAAATCTTAAAATCCACCAGCTAACTATTAATCAGCGCCCGGTAACTTTTACGGAGGATACTGCAACTGAAACTATTAGCTTTACTTCGCAGGTCTCAGATGCCGAAATTAGTATTGAAGCCCGTTATTCCTTGCAACTTTCGCACGGTATGACCGGGCTTTATCTTTCGACTTACGAACATGAAGGGAAGACCGAGCGGATTGTTTCTACCCAGTTTGAATCGCACTATGCCCGTATGATGTTCCCCTGTGTTGATGAACCCGCTGCCAAGGCGAAGTTTTCTCTCAAAGTGATCGACACTGATCCGACCGACACGATTTTAAGTAACATGCCGATCAAGACCGAACGCACTTTGACTTACACCTCAGTGAATAGTGCGCTTAATCCGAAAACCGACCCAAACGCCATGAATCTTAACACTGAGGTGACGCGTAAGATTGTGGAATTCGAGACTACACCACGCATGTCGACCTATCTTTTGGCGCTCTGTCTCGGCCATTTTCAAAGCATTACCACGAAGAATCAGCACGGCGTCACGATTACTACCTATGCGCCATTGAATCAAGCTAAGGAATCTCTGATTGAGCCAAATCAAATCGCCGGGGAAGCCTTAGATTTTTATGATCAAGCTTTTGGTGTGCCATATCCATTACCGAAACTCGACCAGGTAGCGGTGCCAGATTTTGATGCCGGC
>CALHIA010000016.1 GCA_938030585.1 uncultured Candidatus Saccharibacteria bacterium
TTTTTCTCGGTCTCATCGCTCTCGTTGTTGACGCCATCTATATCTATTTAATGAATCAAAATTCCAAAGCTGCCGCCGTGCGCTTCGATGGAATTCGTAAGAGTCAAGATAAAAACTGGGATCTGCTATTTCAAATTCTCAATAATTTAAAACAAATCACTAGTCTCAGTCTCATGCCGAGTCTCACTTCTAAAATTGTTTCTAATAACGAAGTTTTTGATATTCAAAATTCCAAGCGTTATAAAATTCTCAGTACTCGTTACTGTAAAATTCCGCTGATTACTCAGATTGGTAAAATCTCTATCTATGTTTTTCTTGGCTACCTAGTTTTTAATAATCAACTAACTATCGATAAACTCGTGCTTCTCGTTGGTTATTATGAAATGGTTATCCGAAATACCGACAGTGTACTTGAAGAGCTTCTAAACTTAAGTAATTACAGTATTCGTATCAAGCGTATTGATAATATTTTGAAATTTAAGAGCGATAATCAAATCGATTATGGTGACCTCGATAATGATTATATTGACGGGGAAGTGGTTTTTGATCATGTTACCTTCAAATTAAAAAATAAGAAAATTCTTGATAATATTTCTTTCCGTGCTCGCCCTAATGAAATTACCACTATCGTTGGCCGTCCAGGTTCTGGTAAAACCACGATTATTAATTTGCTTTATCGCCTCTACGCCGTGAATTCCGGTAAAATTCTTATCGATAATGAATCAATTTATCATTATTCAAAAAAAGTTTATGCCTCAAATGTCTCTGGGGTTTTTCAAAATCCTTTCGTTTTTTCTGCCTCAATTCGCGAAAATCTCAACATTATTAATCCCAATATTAAGGAGCAAAATAAAGCCCTGAAGCGTGCGCGGATTTATCAAAAAATCACTAGTCTTAAGAATCAATTTAATACTAAAATTGATTTAGAATCCAAGGTTTTAACCGATGGTGATCTTCAAAAACTTGCCATTGCTCGCGCTATTTTAACTAATGCCGAAATTTTAATTTTTGATGAAGTGACTTCTCATGCTGATCCGGAAACCATTAAAGAAATCGTGGAAATTCTCGAGGATTTGAAGCAGGACCACACAATTATTATTGTCACGCATCGTCCTGAGATGATGAAAATTGCTGATCAAGTGATTGTTTTAAAGGAAGGGAAGATTATTTCTAAGGGTAAAAATAAAGATGTGCTTTCGAAATCCGCCCTTTATCGTACGCTTCGCACTGCTACTTTTGTGGAAAATTCTGATGATGAGAAGGAATTCGAAAAAAGCGATCGCTCTTCCGATATTATTCCGCTCGATTCTATCTCTAATTCTATGATAAAATAAATTAATGTTAGCCAGTAAATATCGTTTTCATTCCAGAGGCGGCGTTAAATATACTTATCAAAAAGGGAAGACTATCCGTACCCCGAAGTTCTCCCTGGTTTTTGCACCGAATCAACGTGGAAAGCAACGTTTTGCTGTAGTCATTTCTAAAAAAGTTATCAAATCTGCCGTCGGTCGCAATCGTGTGCGCCGCCGTGTTTATGAAGCGATTCGTATGAATCTTGCTGAAATTTCTGAATCCTACGACTATATTTTTATTGTTTTTTCTAAAGATCTTAAAACCATGGATTTCACTGAACTTGAAAAATTAGTCTTGAAACTTACCGAACAGGCGAAGATTGCTAAGAAATAAAATATCTTTCATGATATAATTAATCAAATGTTTGAGTTAATTGATTTAGTTATTATTAATCCAATTGTGAATATTCTTTTCATTATTTACAATTTTGTTGGCGATTTCGGTATCGCCATTATTTTATTTACTATCT
>CALHIA010000017.1 GCA_938030585.1 uncultured Candidatus Saccharibacteria bacterium
CTTCCTTCGTGATGGTGAGCTTCATAATATCACCTTCGACAAGCTTGGACTTACTGGCGTAGTTGGCTGGGACTGGGTAGTTCTTGCCGTCTTGGTCGATCATGATTTGGCCATCAAAGACACCTTCGATAATCTTGCCTTCGTTATTGCTAATGACTACTTCTCTCGGAGTAGTAATGGTTTCTCCGTCTCCGAGCATTGAAATCAAAAGTTCTTTGGCGGCGGCCAAATTAGTTTCTGCTTCTTGAATAAGAGAACGGAGTCGTTTTATTTGTTTTTCTGGTAATTCAGACATCACCTCGCATCCTGTCTGTTTAATAAATATCACTCTAATCGTACGGCCTTTTTGGGAAAATGTCAAGAAAGATAAGGTTAAAATTAGTGGACTTTATGGAGAAATTATGTTAAAAAATGCTATTTTTCGAAAAATCGTTTATGATAGAAGTATGATTAAAATTATTACTGGTGGAAAGAAGCATATTCCAGAGATTGTGGGGATGATTTCGGAATACGAGAAGCGTTTGAAGAAGCCGTTTGATATCAAGTGGCAATTTCTGGAGGAGAAGAAGCTTGATGAATATCTAGCTAACTGGCCGTTTATAGGGCGAGAATTCGTAATACTTTTGGATGAGCGTGGAGTGATTTTTAAGAATAGCCAAATCGCGGAAATTATGTCGAAAGAGTTTAATTTTGGGAAAGAAATTGTTTTAATTATTGGCGGTGCGTATGGTGTGACGGAGGAAGTGAGAAAGAAATCCGATGTGGTCTGGAGTTTTTCGAATCTAGTCTTCCCTCACCAATTGATGCGAGTGATGTTAGTGGAACAGATTTATCGCACTCAAGAAATTTTACATGGTGGAAAATATCATCACGAATAAAATCAGTGGCAGTGGTTTGCATTTTTCCTTTCTCTCTGATATAATGTAGGAAGTTACCAAAGACAGTGACGGAGTAATCTTAATAAGGTCACCGAGGAAAATCTTCTAATTAATTTTTCTGGTAACGAAAATTAAAAATTCGTAAACTTTTTAATAAAAAATTTAACAATCAAGGGAACTTTTTATGGCAATTTCCAAAGATAAAAAGAATACATTGGTTGCAGATTTAACTAAGCTTTTATCAGAAGCTAAACTAACTGCTTATGCAAACTATCAAGGTTTGTCTGTAGCTGAACTCGAAGAGTTGCGTCACAGTGCTCGTGAGCAGGGTGTAAAAATCAAAATCGTAAAGAACCGCTTGGTTCGTGTTGCGATGAATGAAATCGCTGTCTACAAAGACACCGACACTACTCACCTCACTGGTCAATTAGTTTACGCTATTTCTGATACCGACGAAATCGCTCCTGCTAAGATTTTGGCAGAGTTTGGTAAGACCCACAAAGCTTTCGAACTTTTGGGTGGTTTTTCTGAAACTGGCAACGCCTTGGATACTGCAGAGATCAATGCTCTTGCATCTCTTCCTTCCAAGAACGAATTGGTCGCCCAGGTGGTGGCTCAATTGCTTTCCCCAGTCAACGATTCCATCTCAGCTCTCGCTGGTGGTCTTTCCGGAATTGTTTCTGGCTTAGAAAACAAGTAACAAGTGTACTATTAATAACAAATTTAATTTTTCGAAAGGTCTAATATGGCTGATATTAAAAAACTTGCTGAAGAATTAGTAAATCTTACTGTTCTTGAAGTAAACGAACTCAAAAATACTCTCAAAGATGAATACGGTATTGAACCAGCTGCTGCTGCTGTTGCTGTTGCTGCTGCTCCTGCCGCTGCTGCCGAAGAAGAAGGCAAATCTGAATTTAACGTCGTCCTTAAGGACGCTGGCGCTCAAAAGATCGCTGTAATCAAGGCTGTTAAAGAAGCTACCGGTCTTGGTCTTGGTGAAGCTAAAGCCCTCGTTGATGGTGCTCCTTCAACCGTAAAAGAAAACGTCAAGAAAGACGAAGCTGAAGCTTTGAAGAAAACTCTCGAAGAAGCTGGTGCTGTCATCGAATTAGCTTAATTAAAGCTCTGAAGTTTACGAATTTATCGAAAAATATCCCACTAAGGTGGGATATTTTTTATGGCTAACTTCTGAAGGATGAATAAATGAGTGAGTGGTTGTCTCTTGTCGTATTTTTTATGGAAGATAAAAATACCCCAGATGTTATGGGGTATTTTAGTTTATGTTTTCTTGGTGAAGGCACCAGGAGCGCCAGGTTTATTGATGCGAGCGTAAGAAACATTATTGCCAATGTAATTAAGGTTGGAAGTAACGCCATAGAACATATCATTAGATTTTGTAACTTTCGTAGTTACGAAGCTTTCGGAGGCGTAGACATATTGGAGCCAGGTCGACTGAGCAAACATGCTGGTGGTATTTTCAAGATTTCGAGTATCCCAGTTAGTAAGGTCAAGGATTTTTAGCCAGGTGTAGTTGAACATACTTTCGGCATTGACTAGACTTCTAGTATCAAAGGAGCTGAGGTCAAGATTAAGCACATAAGTATTATTGAACATGAAGCTCATATTCTTGACTTTTCCAGTATTAAATTCAAATTTTACATTAGTCCCCCTTAGAAGACCAGAACTATTAGCTCCGAACATGCCCTCCATATTTTCAACATTAGCGGTTTCGAGAGTGTTAATATTATCAAGTTTTGTGATATTGCCAATGCCATAGAACATATAACTAGTGTCGGTAAGATTTGGAGTATGGAAGATTGGTAAGGTGATTTCAGTATGGTATGAATTGTATTTAAATAGGCCACGCATCGAGGTTAGGTGCGGTAGATTCAGATTATTGCCTGGCCAGATAATCTTGCCAGTTGAAGAAGTTTTACTTTCTGAGCTAAATGTGCCTTCCAGAGTGGTGACATTACTGAGGTCAAAATGAGAAATATCAAGTTGAGGAGTATCTAGATTTTGGAACATATAACTCATATCGGTGAGATTTGCAGTATTGAATGTGCTTGGGAAGGTTTTGCGAACATATACGAGGCGTTGGTGACTTTATCGGCTTTAAGATTCGGGATGATGTTGGCTTGTGATAGATATGGTGTATTGGCAAATAGGTGACTGAGATTAAGGGCATTTTTGATATCTAATTTATCAAAATTATTAATAGTTGTGAGCTTAGAGGCATTTTCAAAAAGAGAGCTCATGTCGGTAACATTTGAAGTATTAAAGACGGTTGGTAAGGTGACCGTTTTAAGTTCGGATGCACCTTTAAAGATACCAGCGACTGCGGTAAGTGGTCCAGTTTGCATACTGCCAAGGTCGATATTTTTAACCTTACTATTTTCAAACATGTAGGACATATCAGTAATGTTGTTGCCGCCTAGATTATTATTGTTTAATACGAGTTGATCTGCAGAAGTGTCTTTAAACATCCCAGAAAGATTAGTTGCCGCACTAAAGGTGATTTTGGATAGATCGATATTGCTTGCGTTTGTGGCACCATTAAACATGTTTGAGAAGTCAGTGGTGCTAGAAAATGTTGCCTCTGGCATACTAATTGTAGCAGCTTGAGCATTTTTAAACATTCCACTCGCATTTTCAACGTTATTAAAAGTTGCTTTTGGCATAGTAATCGTGGTGGCTTTGGTGTTTTCAAACATTCCACTAGCATTTTCAACGTTATTAAAAGTTGCATTTCCGAGGGTAATGGTGGTGGCGGCGGAATTTTTGAACATATTTTGGGTATTGGTGGTGTTTTCGAAGGTTGAATTACTGAGATTGATTTCTCGTAGTGCCGAATTTTCGAAAATAGATGAGGCGTCTTCCATGTCGGAAATAGTCCAAGTAGAAAGATCAGCAGTCTCAAGGTATTTTGCGTTTTTGAAAAGATTAGAAATATTTTTGGCATTTGACATGAAAGAGGTGTCATCAATAACGGAAATACCAGAATCTTCGTAAAGTGATTCTATATTTTCAACTTCTGCCTTTTTCAGATAATTGGTGAATTCATCGGCTTTAAATTTGTTGCTATAATAACTCGTCGTTTTATGAAAGAGGTGTGAAGCATCTTTGACTTTGGAAAAATCGAGCATGTTACTATCTCGTCCATCATTAAAGGTGAAAGATACATCTCTATTGATATTAGTGAGTCCGGAGAACATATAAGATAGATTTTCTGGGAAGATAAGCTTGGTGGCAGGTGTCCAAATGCAGTATTTATCCCAAGAGTTACGATATCCGCCAAGATAGACCGGTGCTTCGGAATCTGGAGTGGAAATTAAACTCGTGCGTTCTGGTGTAATATCGTTACTACATTTATTTTTACCAACTGAAATATTAAGATCAGGATAATAAGAATTGCTGGTAGTTTTTAATGGGTCATTAAAGTAGCTTTGATCGGTAATACCAAGGCCTTTTTTGAGGGCCTTATTTAGTTCGGGGCCATTGACGATTTTGGCAGTAGACTCACCTTCTGAGATGAGGGTGAAAATTAATTTACGTTGGTATGATCCTGCTGGGATATTATTGCGAAGTGCAAAGCCTAGGTTGAATTTAAAGTCATCGGCAGCTGTGAGTTGAGTGGTGACATTACGGATTAACGCTGGTGATTGAAGGTTTGGAATGTAATTATAAAGCTTATTGTCAATGGTTTCAGTATTGTAGCCGTACTGATTATTCATATCACTAGACAGATTATTATTGCTGCCATATACCGAGGTAATTTTAAAACTATTCCCCGTGGTACTAATGAGACCAGTCTCGGCACTGTCGCTACTAAAATAGAGCTTATATCCAGTCGTACTATTAGTGTTGACGGTTAAATCGAGAGTTTTGGTGATTTCGGTTTTGGCCTGGGTGCCAGTGTCGGCCTGAATGCTAACATTTGATGGGACTGTAATAGAAATAGAGCTAGCAAAAGTGTCTTGAGTTTTAATCAAGAAAAACGTAAGGCTGAAAAATATAGCAAAGCTAATCTTTTGGCCTAGCTCACAAAAAACTTTTCCGTGAGTTCGCAGTTTGGTCACTTAATCCTCCATTTTATTAGCTCATCTGATACGTATTCAGATTAAGCTTATTCTTAACACTACTATTTTAGCATAAATGGAATAGCGAATGGAAGAGTGAAAATGAAGATTTTGGGGATTTATTTTTTAGTGAAGAATCCTGGCTGACCTGGTTTATCGATACGAGCGTAAGTAATATCTTCGCTTCCGGTAAAGGCTGTGCCATTACCACCAACAAACGCTCCACCATAATCCATATAGAAAATTCTGTCTGATTTTATGACATTAGTGGTAACAAAACTTTCTGAGGCATATATTGTTGTAATGTAATTACTATCATAAAACATTTCGGTCATATCGGTGACATTTCTAGTATCCCAACCAGTAAGATCGACGGTAACTATCCAAGTATAATAAATAAGGTTGGACATGTCGGTGACATTGGAAACATTGAGGTCACTTAGATCTAATAATCCATCGCTGGACCTAGCATAATAAAACATATTATGCATATTGCGAACATTAGACGTATCGAAAGAGATTTTGGTTGGACCATCTAAGGTAAATTGAGTGCCGGCAAACATACTTTCGACGGTTTCAACGTGTGAAGTATCAAGTCCGGTGAGATCTAGCTTGGTGAGTGAATTTGTAAAGTTACTAAAGATAAAGCTAAGGTCAGTAAGAACCGTGGTGTTCATTTTCGGGAAAACTGCTTTATCAAGGTAGTGTTGATTCTTATAAAGTCCACGTAGGGAGACAAGATTTGGCGCGTTAATGGTGCCAGTCGGCCAGATGATTTGTTTGGCAGAGTAATTATAGTCATCCAAGCTTATTTCATTGCTGTCGAATGTTATGCCACTTAACATTTCTTCCATAGTAGTAACACTATCGAACTGCATATTAGAGATGTCGAGTAAAGGAGTTCTGAATCCGTTAAACATACCATGCATATTGGAAATGTTATGTGTTTTAAAGGTGGTAGGAAGAATGGTATTTTGGCTAGACTTGGTTCGATAGAACATATAGGAAGCGTCGGTAATATTTTCGGACTCGATATGTTCGATAAAATCTTTAAGGTCGAGTAATGGCAGATTATAAAACATGTGACTAGTATTAATCGCACTGTTTAATTTAATTTTATCGCTATTTTCTAAAGTAGTGAGCTTAGTGCTATCAGAGAGAAATGAACTGAAATCCGTAACGGCTGAGGTATTAAAGACACTTGGTAGGGTGATTTTTTGTATATATGGAAGGTGCTTAAACATACTAGCGATATTTTCTAGAGGACCGGTGGAGATATTGTGAAGATCAATTCCCTCGAGGTTGGCGCAATCTTGAAACATGCTTGACATATTAGTAATA
>CALHIA010000018.1 GCA_938030585.1 uncultured Candidatus Saccharibacteria bacterium
CAGATGGTCAACCATATAGCTTGGAAATTAGCTCCTGCAAGGCAGCTGATAGCTACGATCCAGAATCTAAGGAATGCAAGAATGGTCAACGTTCTCACTACACCTTCACCCAACAATCTGAAGGCACCGAAGATAATACTTCAAATGACCGCTACGCATCCAAGGGTACTGCTGGACACACCGTCAGTATCGTAGTGAACTCTACCTGTGATGGTGAAACTGCCGTCCACTCTACCGGTGGTAACAAAGTTTCCGTCCTTTACAAGCGTGAAGGTGGTGGTGTAATCTGCCGTTCAATCTAATCAATTTAGGTTAAGAAAATCTCCCAGCGATGGGAGATTTTTTATGTTATGGAAGAAGAATGAATGGCTTAGACTATTTTAGATTTTAGATTTTATTTTATGATTTCACCACTGAATTTCTTCATAACCATGAGACTTCAAAAATTGATTAGCCCGAGAAAATGGTTTGGACCCAAAAAATCCACGATAGGCTGAAAGTGGCGAGGGATGAGCCGATTGCAAAACTAAATGCTTCGATCGATCGATAAGTTTGGCTTTAGTTTGAGCATCAGAACCCCAGAGAATAAATACGGCGTGCGGAAGTTTGGCACTAAGCATCTTTACACAGTCTTCCGTAATTTGTTCCCAACCGATTTGACGGTGCGAGCCAGCATGACCTTTTTCAACCGTCAGGACATTATTTAGGAGAAAGACTCCTTGTTCGAGCCATGGAGTGAGATCGCCGTTTTGAATAATGGTTTGCCCGAGATCGGCTTGTACTTCTTTTAAAATATTTCGGAGACTCGGCGCAAGCTTAGTAGTTTGAACGGAAAACGCTAAGCCGTCAGCTACTCCTGGGGTATGATAGGGATCTTGACCAAGAATCACTACCTTAATTTCTTCGAGGGGCAACTGGAAAACTCGAAAAATCTGTGTGGGGGCAGGATAAATTTCTTGAGGATTCAATGTAGATGAATTAAAAAATTCTAGCAAGGAATCGAACCTTCCAGCCACAAGTTCAGCCTGAAAAAACTCACGAAATTCTGGCGAAAGTTCAGTGGATGCCAAGAGTTTCGTGAGGTTAATCATCTTTATTTATTCCGCTTCTTCAGAAAATTGCGAATTATAAAGCTCAGCATAGAAACCATCAAGCTTCATCAATTCATCATGGTTGCCATGCTCGACAATATTCCCCTCTTTCATCACGAGGATAATGTCGGCGTTGCGAATAGTCGAGAGACGGTGTGCGATGACGAAGGAAGTACGACCTTCGGTGAGTTTATCGAAGGCACGCTGAATAATTTGCTCGGTGCGCGTATCGACATTAGAAGTAGCCTCATCGAGAATCATCATTTTCGGATTAGTAATGATGGCGCGTGTAATCGTAAGAAGCTGTTTTTCACCGGCGGAGATATTATCGGAATCTTCAGAAATTTTAGTCTCGTAACCATCAGGAAGTGACTTGATAAAATGGTCGATACCAGTCATTTTAGCAGCGGCTTCGACCTGCTCGAAAGTAACATTAGAGGAGCCATATTTAAGGTTTTCTAAGATAGTACCTGAGAATAGCCATGTATCCTGCAATACCATACCGAAGAGACTACGCACTTCACTGCGTTTCATTTGTTTAGTAGAGACACCGTCAATTTTAATTTCGCCGCTCTGAATATCATAGAAACGCATAAGAAGACTAACGATAGTGGTTTTACCGGCACCGGTCGGGCCCACGATGGCTACCTGCATACCAGGTTCGATTTTAATAGAAAAATCCTTAATAATTGGCTTGACGCCGTCGTAACTAAAATTCACATGAGAGAATTCCACTTCGCCACGGAATTTACTATCTTTGGTGATAGATTTAAATTGACTAGCAAAATCTTCGGCAACTTCTTCTGGTTCTTCAAGGAAGTTAAAAACACGATCCGCGGCAGCCAAGGTTTGCTGAATAGTAGAAGAGAGTTGTGCGGTATCGGCAATTGGCTGAGTGAAACGACTGACATATTGCAAGAAAGCCAAGATACTTCCGACAGTAAGGGCGCCAATTAGAGCATAGTAGCCACCGAGCAGACAAATACCAACAAAAGCTAAATCGAGGAAGAGGTGAGTAATAGGGTAGGTGAGTGAGCCATAAAATTCACCCTTAAAAGTTTCCTGATAAAGTTTTTCGTTAACCGTAGCAAAATCTTGTTTGGATTTTTCCGCATGATTATTAGCCTTAATGATGAGCTGGCCACCATAATTTTCTTCGATTTCCGAGTTTAATTTACCGAGAGTTTTGCGTTGCTTTTTGTAATATTCTGAGCACTTCTTTACAACTTTAGAAACGGCCAGCATGGAGATTGGTACCACAATGACAGAAACGGCCGACATGGGGATAGAAATATAAATCATCATACCAAGGTAACCAACCAGAAGCGTAATGTTGGTAATAATTTGAGAAAGGGTTTGCGAGAGTGAAGAAGCGATAGTTTCCACATCGTTAGTCATAATCGACATAGTGTCACCATTCTGAGTTTTATCAAAATAGGACATCGGCAAACGCGAAAACTTAGCTAGAATTTGGCGTTTCATTTCTTTGGCATATTTAGCCGAAATAACTGCGGCAACATAGCCCTCAACATAACTGATAGTAGCAGAGATAAGGTAGAGACCAACTAGGGTTAAAAGTAGTGAGCTGATACGAGCGAAATTAATTTCCTGACCAGCACGCAAAGCGTCAAAAGCTTCAGTAGTAATGAGACCCAGAAGATATGGACCGGCCACTACAAGTCCGGCCGACATTAGAGCAAGCAGCGCCGAGCCGAGCAAACCAAAACGATATTTTTTCACAGAAGCGAGGAAGCGCTTAATAGTCTGCTTAGATGCTCGAGTAGTTTTCTTTTGAGTGCTTTTTGAATTTTTAGACATATTATTTTCCCTCCTTAGCCTGGCGCATTTCATCCGCAAATTCTTCTTCCGAGAATTGAGACTTCGCGATTTCTTGATAGACTTTACATTTTTTCAAGAGCTCCAAATGGGTCCCTTTCCCTACCATCTTGCCCTGATCGAGTACAATAATTTGCTCAGCTTCTTTAATCGTACTAATACGTTGCGCCACAATCAGCACGACAGTATCCTGAATTTCCGACTTCAAATCTTCTCGGAGCTTCTTGTCAGTTTTCATGTCAAGAGCCGAAAAAGCATCATCGAAAATTAAAATTTCAGGTTGCTTAGCTAAAGCACGAGCGATGGCGAGACGCTGCCTTTGACCACCGGAAACATTGGTACCACCTTGAGAAATTGGCGCATCATACTGATCTTTTAATTTGGTAATAAATTCTTCAGCTTGAGCAATTTTAGCGGCATGACGCATACGCGCATCAAGTTCCGACTTTTTAAGATTTTCGACACCATAAAGAATGTTACTGCGAACGGTACCAGTGAAGAGATAGCCTTTCTGTGGGACGTATCCGATTTTATCCATGAGGGCATTTTCAGTATACTCCTTGATGTTGAGATTATTAATTAAAACCTCACCCTCGGTGGCGTCGAAGAAACGTGGTACGAGGTTAATTAAGGTGGACTTACCGGAACCAGTGGAACCAATGAAGGCAGTAGTTTGGCCAGCTTTCGCAACAAAAGAAATATCCTCGATGATGGCTTCAGATTTTTTACCATAAGAAAAACTCACATGCTTAAATTCCACCGAAGGAACCTCACTAGGCGTTTTAGTCATTTGATGCTTAAAAACAATTTGACTCTTGGTTTCAAGGACTTCAGAAATGCGCTTGCTCGAAACATTGCCACGAGGAATCATAACAAAGAGAAAAGTTAAGGAGAGGAAGGACATGAGAACCTGCGCAGAATATTGCGAGAAGGCAATCATGCGACCGAGATAACTCATATCGGTATGAAGATTAGAAACACCGATAAAGATAATGAGAACGGCGGAAAGATTAAAGACTAGATTCACTACTGGCTGCTGAAAAGCCATAACTTTAGAAATATAAATATCCGTAGTCTTTAATTTTTCATTACTACGTTCAAATTTATTTTCTTCATACTTCTGCTTATTAAGCGCGCGAATCACCTTGATACCAGTAAGATTTTCACGCGTAATGGAATTGATTTTATCCAAGATTTTTTGGTAGACCTTAAATTTTGGAATGGCAAGACTGATTAAAATCGCCGCCTGAATAAAGAGAATGGCCACCGAAACGGCAATAATCCAAGTCATGTTCGGCGCAGTACGAAAAGCCTGAATAATCGCCCCGATTGCCATAAATGGCACGCGCACCATCATGGTGAGACTCATAATCAGAGTACGCTGAACGGTCCAGATATCGGCGGTGGTACGAGTAATGAGTGAAGCGGTAGAAAATTTTTCGACGTCAGTAAAAGAAAGCGACATCACCTTGGCGAAGACGTCCTTGCGCATATCCATAGCGACGCGACTACTTACTTTGGCGGAAAAATAAGATGAAACAATACTACCAAGTGAGCCCAGTGCGGTCACACCGAGCATGAGTAGGCCGGTTTGAAAAATAAAGCTCATATTAGATTCGGCTACACCCTTATTCATAATATCTGAACTTAGGGCAGGCAGCTCAAGGGCGGTATAAACCTGTAGTGCGACGCCTAAGACAATTAAAAGGCATTGCCAAAAATAAGGTTTTAAATATTTGATAGATTTTAGCATGTTTGTTCCTTCTGAATAAATAATTATAACAAAAAAATCAGATTAATTAAAGGAAGAATGTCGCATCCCTTTTATCGGACCGCTCAAGGGGGGGGAGAACGCCGCATGCCTCATTCCGGAGACACTCAAGGCCGTTCGGCCAAGCTTATGCTCCGTCAGAGGCAAGCGGCATTCTCTTTTATAAACCCATAAAAACAGGTTAATTGTAATATTTAACATACGGAAACTACTAAATTATGGTTTTCTAGTGAAGTAACCCTGCACACCCAGTCGATCCACGCGAAGCCAGGTTTTATCCGCCGTGGATGGATTAGGAAGATATGAACCGTTACCGCCCCGGAGTTTCTTGCGGTTCTTAAACATATCTGAAAATTCTGCAAGTTTAGATGTATTAAAATCATTATTCACATATATTTTTTCCAGTTTATCATTATACTCATATCCATTTGGAAGTAAGAACATCTGATTCATTTTTGTCACATTGGAAGTGTCAAAATTGGAAATATCGAGCGAAGTAAGATTAAGCATTTCAGAAAACATATCACTCATATCCGTCACCTTGGAAGTGTCGAAGTTGGAGAGATCGAGACTAATGAGATTTGGAACATAAGAGAACATATGATTCATATTTATCACCTTGGAAGTGTCAAAACTGAAAAGATTAAGGGTAGTGAGATTGGTCGCACCATTAAACATATAGCTCATATTTGTCACCTTGGAAGTGTCGAAGTTGGAGAGATTAAGCGTAGTGAGTTTAGGCATGACAGCAAACATATAGCTCATATCCGTCACATTGGATGTGTTGAAGTTAGAGAGATTAAGCGTAGTGAGATTAGACATAACATTAAACATAGCGTGCATATTCGTCACCTTGGAAGTGTCAAAGTTAGAGAGATCAAGTTCTAAGATGTTTCTGATTTTTTGTTCATCAAGTCTTGAATAGAACATCCTACCGCTATCCGTATTTAAGTAAACTTTCTCGGTTTCAGCGTAATAATAAGCTGTTTTATCGGTCGGATCTAACCAAAGTTTAATTTCATAATCAGATTCCTCATCTTCAATATTCACTGCATTCATGGAAGCGGTTGGCACTACGGTACTCTTCTTAAAATACTTAATTTCACTCGTCGCGGTTACAAGAGATTTTAATTTTGTATTAAAATCAGGACCTTCGGTCATGATGGCGATATGGTCATAATTATTAGTTAGAATTGAAAATATTAGTTTATTTGAATATCTGCCACTTTCAAGATTATCGCTTAGTTTCATGCCAATTTTTATACCATTCGATTCGTTGCCGTTAGTCTTTGCTGTAGTCTGTAAGATTTGTGCTGGGGCAGAAAGAGCCGGAATCGGCGCATAGTTCGTGGACGCCCCAAACTTATAGCCCCAAGTATTATTTGGTAAATTATTTAACGATAAATTCGCACTAATCGAATTAATTTTCGCGCCATTTGAAGAATCATTATTTACTAGTGCTGTTTCGTTAGTCTCTGAATTCAGAGTTGCCGCATAGCCAGTCTTGTTATTTGTATTTACTGTAAGATTTAAAGGAATTTCTGTGGTTTTATCTGTTGAATTAATCACTTGATTCCCGTTCACTTGTAAATTCGCTTGATCCACGGAAGCGGAAAGCGTTGGAGTGAATAAGGCAAATGTGTTATTACTAAAAATTAAATTAGAAAAAGAAATTAAACCTAGGAATAATACAAAAATCTTTAATTCTCTATTAAACCACCCCCCTCCATGAGGTTTTGTATGTGATTTTTGGCTATTCATAGTTTTATTTTAACATAAAGTATATGCTTTTCCGAAAAGACAAATAGTGGTTATTTTAATCTTGTTTTCGGAATTTGTTCTGTAAGACAAAGATAATAACCAATCCAATAATTGAGATTATGGCGATGAGATACATTGTATTAAGTGAGACTTCGTGGGAGAAAAAGGAGATTTTATAGTCGAGGGCGGTTTTGACGGCGTCGATAGCTTGGGTCGGAATTTTAGTCTTAGCCATTTCCTGGAACGGGGCAGTGAGAGCGTGATTTTTAATCAGCGACATGAAATAGGTGCTTGGTAGGAACATAATACTATCACGGAGCAAGGCGGAGAAATTTGAAATTGGCATATAAGCCCCACAAATAAAACCATAACCGGCACTCACGATATTAGCCACAGCGCTGAGCTGGCCCTGGGTCTTGAGGCCAAAATTTACCACAGAAGCCAATGCGGTGCCGAAGAACGAAAGCAGCACTACATCACCAAATAGGAGCAAAACATCCTTTAACTCGTAGTACCAACAATTTTGAGTGCGAATATAAATTAGACAAAGTACGAGAGCAACGAGATTAATAATAATCGTGGAAATAAAAGTGGCGGCAAAATAAGCTAGGCTCTTGGTGTGACTTTTAACTGGAGAAACATCGATATCTTTCGTACTGCCAGTAATCTTATCGTTAACCATCAGAAGATTTGAAGAAAAAGCGACAGTAACACTACAGACCGCGAGGAGACAGGCGAGAATTTGACCATTCACTACAGCATTAATTATACCCTCTGGAAGTGCAACGCCTAAGGCGTCTTGATCAAGGCTATTATGAAAGACCCGACCAAGAAAAGTCACATAGAGAGTGAGTAGAATCATTGGCGTGATGAGTGAGGCGAAAAACATCGACTTGTCACTGAAGAAAACTTTGACATTACGAGCAGTAAGGTTGAAGAATTTTTTCATGATTTTTGCTCCGTTTGAGTTTTAGTGGTTTTTGACTTTGAAATATCGGCGCCTGGCTTACTTTTGGTAACTGCGAGAAAGACATCATCCAGCGTACTCTTAATCAATTCGAAATCCTGGAAAAGTTCTGGATTTTTCACAATTAATTGCGTGACTACAGCGGAATTTTTGACTTTGATTTGAAAATCTTTATGGATTTTTTGATAAGGTAATTTCAGCTTTTTAACTTCTGATTCATCTACGCCATAAAGATGCAAAACATCGGTAGCATATTGAGTTTTTAATTCTAGAGGTGTACCTTCAGCAATAATTCTTCCCTTGTCCAAAATCGTAACATAGTCAGCATCGGCGGCTTCTTCCATGTAGTGCGTGGTGAGAAAAATTGTCATTTTAAGATCCTCGCGAAGTTTGGAAATAATCCGCCAAACTTTACTGCGAGTACCTGGGTCAAGGCCAGTGGTCGGCTCATCAAGAATGAGGATTTTCGGCTGATGAATAATGGCACGTGCGATGTCGACACGGCGTTTTTGGCCGCCAGAAAGTTTTTGAATTTTCTGATTTTTAATTTCGGCGAGATCAAAAAGTTTTTCCAATTCCTGATAACGAGCTTTGAATTCTTGGCCAAAAATACCATAGAAGCCAGCGCGGAATTTAAGATTTTCATAAACGGTGAGAGTTTTATCGAGGATGGAATCCTGAAAAACCACGCCAATTTGATTTTTAATTTTATCGAGATGAGTGGCGACATCTTGGCCACAAATAGTAATGCGTCCAGAATCAATCTTCAGCCCACCATACATCATAGAGATAGTAGTAGATTTACCAGCACCATTAATACCGAGAAAAGCGAAGAGGCTGCCTTCATAAACTTCTAAATTAATCTTGCGGACAGCCTTGGTTTTGCCGAAGCTTTTCTCAAGATTTTCAATTTTGATAATTGTCTGTTGAGTCATTAAATATAATTATATACTAGTTTGAAGTTTTTAGACTTTACGGGTGAAGTAGCCTGGACGTCCATTAGTTGGGTCGTCGATGCGGAGCCAGGTTTTGTCGGCGGTCGATGGATCCGGGAGGAAGGAGCCATTTCCACCACGAAGATTGGTACGCCCAGTAAATATATTGGTAAAATCTGTACCAGCGGAAGTATCGAAATCTTGCTTCACGTAAATTCTTTCGAGTTTATTTATGTATTCATTAGCAAACATTTTACTAAAATCGGTGACTTTAGACGTATTAAAATTAGACAAATCTAGTGTTCTAAGTTCTGCAGTATGATCAAACATACGTGACATATCCTTCACGTTGCTAGTATTAAAATTTGATAAATCAAGTTCTGTAATATTCGCCATTTCCGCAAACATCTTACTCATATCTTCAACTTTAGAAGTATCAAAATGAGACAAATCAAGACTTGTAGCTCCGGAGCCATAGAACATATATTGCATATGTTTAACTTTTTGTGTATTAAAATGATGAACATCAAGATTTTTTAACTTATGTGTATTCTTAAACATATTACCCATAAACCAGACATTACTAGTATCAAAACTAGAAAGATTTAATTCCTCTATTCCCCAAGCTTCCATAAACATCGCATTCATATAAATAACATTACGTGTATCAAAGTTGGAGAGATTAAGCTTTGGAGTAGAATTTTTATAAAACATCCTACCCATATTTGTAACATTACTGGTGTTAAATTTGGAAAAATCAATTTCCTTGGTTCCATAAAGGTTACTAAACATATCGTAAGTACTAGTAACTTTACTGGAATCAAATGGCGTTAAATCTATTTTTTCATAATCTACAGAGGCGAACATAGATTTACAATCAGGATTAAGATAAATTTTTTCAGCTTCAGTATAATAGTAAAAAGTTTCTCTATCTTCATCTACCCAGCCTAAGAATGGATAATCGGAGGTTTCGTCCACTTCTAAATGCACTGCATTAACCCCCTCGGGTGGAGCCACAGAGCTACGCTCAAAGTGTTTAATATCACGAGTGGGGGCTAATCTCCATACTATATTCCTAAAGTCCTCACCTTTTATAAGATTTACTTCGGTCGGATATTCATTAGTAACCGTGGAAAAAATCACTTTGTTTTGATAGGTGCCAGTAGGAAGATTATTCCCTAGCTTGATGCCAATAGCAAAACATATATTATTGCCCAGCGTTTCATTTCCGCTACTAATACCATAATGAGTATCATGCACTGAGCCACTAGCTAAATCAAGTGGATCCCATTCTTCTGGCTCTCTTTCGGGATGCTCCATTTCGCAATCAAAACTACCAGCAAAAGTATTTTCCGCAAAATCGACTAAATGTTCAACCCCTACCCCGCTAGAAATCATATTAATAGTAGAAGTATTAGAAGAATCATGGATGTCGGTAAAGGCGGTTTTCTCCACATCAACATAAGTACCTGTACCAGTAGGGTTATTAGTTTTTACATTAAGATACATTGGCAAAGTTACGGCATGATTTGGTTTACTTAAAATATCACTACTATGGAGTTCGATATTTGAGTTAGACAACAAAGAAACCGACAGCGTAGGTGTCGGTTTCAAGGCATAAGATGATTGTACTTCAAAGAATAAATTGGATAATACCAGTGAAAAAATAAGTATCGTGATTTTGAAGAAAGTATCTTGGGAGAGAAAAAGTTTTTCAAAACTGTTAACGAGGAACGAAAGGACTCGAACCCCGGTGATACTTAATTTTTTCACACATGTAATCATAACATAAGTTTAATAGTTTATGCAATTGTTTTATTTACAACAACTGCATCTTCTACTTTTTCTCTCCTTCTTTACCCTTAGTATAGCATAAACATTTTAAAAATACAGGTTAAATTCAGATTATAAAGTAATGGGGTTTGTGATTTTGAGAGTATATTTTTAGAACTCAGCGCGATCCTTGAAGCTAGTTGATTTTGCTTTTTCCCGAGTTAGTGATAGAATAAAAAGAACTTGGCGCCATAGCTCAGCTGGATAGAGCAGGAGACTTCTAAGCTCAAGGTCATAGGTTCGAACCCTATTGGCGCTACCAATTTTTATAAGTATGTTTGACGTACGGCTTGCGAGCGTACGTTTTTTTATCGGAAATTTCGAGATAGGTGAGATAAGTAGGATAAAAAACATTCAGCTTCTCGAGAAGACCGAGATGCGCATGAAAAGTAGTGACCGGACCGACCACGATTAATTTGTCGTCATAAGTTTTCAAGGTATGACGACATGCACCAGAAAAAAGTTTCTTGGTGGGAGAAATAATTCCCTTTTGATTACGCCAAAATTCGTCGAGTACTGGTGGAACGATGCCATTATGCATATGACCGGACAGGACGTAATCGAAAGGTTGCAAAAGAAATTCTACATCTGGGGTTTGGAGATGAGTCGGAGCATGGATCAGAGCGAATTTCAACTTATCGGCAGGTGGCTCGGGAAGCTGTTCTAGTATTTTCGTAAGATCTTCAAGCTGCGCCTCAGCATTTTCAGCAAAATTCACCCCATCTTCAGTGTAGTAAGATTTTTTCTGAGTGTAACCAAAACAATAAATATCGTCATCTTGATAAGTTTGATCGTCGAGCAAAACTAGCTTTGGCACCTGGCGAAGAGATTTAAGGAATTCCTTATCGTGTACAATATGCCAGCCTTTTTTATTTTCCGGAATGCGATAAAAATCGTGATTACCGAGGCTGACAATCATTTTGCGAACTGAAGAAATAGCCGTGAGATTCTGCAAAAAATTCAAGAAGCGCTGACGCTCCGACTCAGAATCTACGCATTCCAAAGTATCAATTAAATCACCGGGAATAAAAATATAATCTGGGCGAGCAAGCTCAAATTGTTTGATAATGGCGCGGAGTTTAAGATTTTTGACCAGACGCGAAAAATGAATATCGGAAATCACCGCGATTTTCAGAGACTTGGATTGCCCGGAAAAAAGCGGCGTTTTACGATAAAGTTTATAGGTAGTTTCTTGAAAAATTTTCACTCGAAAGAATTATTTAGTTTTAATCAAGCGGTAGTAAATACTTGGAGCAAAACGCACGGAAGCCAGCGGACCTTGAACGGCCTTTTCAAGCTTGATAAGAGCCTTAGTGCCGAAAATTTTCTTCATAGTGCGGCTTCGGAAATTCGAAACAGAGAGCACATCCATGATTTCAAAACCAGTTTTCTTAAAGAGGTCTTCGACATAGGCTGGGTGGTAATTATAAAAACCATCCTTATCAATTTCCTTCAAGTGAGAAGGTTGCTTGTCGAAAGGATTAACCGAAGAACGCTTAAACCAGTAGCGGAACATCTTTGGAAGCGTACGCTTATTCGCGACTTCAATCACCGCAACACCTCCCGGCTCGAGGATACGATTAAGTTCACGAAGGACCTGTTCGAGATTTTCGAAGTGATGAGTTGCACGAACCATGAGAAGAGCGGAAAATTCACCATCAGAAAATGGAGTCTTATAAATGTCACCTTGAACAGTATGAAGCTTGTCGCCAAATTCTTCCCTGGCCTGCTCGAGATTAAGTTTGGAATAATCAAACAAAGTGGCGCGCTTAGCACGTGGCAAATATTCGTTAGCGAGACGGCCATAACCACCACAAATGTCGACAAAATTATCCATATTTTTCGGCAACAAACGACGAATCGCAGTGCGGTCCGCAAGATCTTCGTATTCACGACCAGAATCTTCCCAGAAAACTTTCTTATAATTATAGCCATTATAATCAGAAATGACCTTGTGATCAGACTTATTCTTGGTGTTGGCAGAATTTTTCGTAGAATTCGTATCCTTAGTGGATTTTACAGTTTTTGCAGTCTTTGCAGTCTTTGCAGTCTTGTTTGATGTCTTATTCATAGTTCCTATTTTACCATTTATTATTTATCTTGTTTCTGATTTTGAGCTGAATTTTCTGATTCACCTTCCAGCTCACTTGACTTCTCAGGTTTTGGCAACATTTTAACATTCTTAAAAATCAGACTACTCACTTTTTCAAAAATCGGCACGACTTCCGAAAGATTAAATAGAAAACTCGATATTAAATAAACCAGACCAGCAAAAACAGAAATTAAAATGAACTTCGGAATAGTGCTAATAATCGAATTATCAGTGGCGCGCAATGGGAAAAGTTTAGTCATAAAATAGGCAACAATAGCAGTGAAAAAACTAGCGATCATCATGCGGAAAATAGCCAACCAAAAAGTCTTATCGAGCAATTGAAATTTAGACCGAGTATTCAGAATGGTGAGGAGAATGATGATTTCAGCTAAAGCGCCGATGGATTGTGCCCAGCCCAGGCCATCTGGACCAAAACCGGTAATGGCAAAAATAACCGAAAGCGCCATAGTAAAACCAACGGCGAAAATACTAACAACAAACGGCGTCTTGGTATCTTGCCTAGCGTAAAAACCACGGGAGGCGATATGAAAAATTGATTGAGCAAAAATCGCGACAACGAGTGAACCGAGCACGCTTGCGATTACCGGATTACCACTATTTTTAATGAAGCTGACGATATAGCCACGTGCAAAAAAGGCAATTACGGAGACTGGTAAAGAAATCCAAATAATCATCCGGAGCGCATGGCGGAAGGTGCCGTTAAATTCGGAGGAATCTTCATTGACTTGCTCGGTGAGTTTCGGAAAGAAGGCCGTAGAAATGGCGACGCCGATAAGATTGACTGGCATTTGATGAAGGCTATTGGCCTGCTGGAAGGCGCGCAGAGTACCGGTACCCATGCGAGAAGAAAGATTGGTAGCGAGAATGGAATAAACATAATCGATTCCCTGATCGAGTGAGCGAGCCGGAAGTAATTTCAAGACAGAACGAAAGCCGTGATTTTTCCAATATATTTTGAATTGATAATCAAAACCGAGACCGAAGAGACCGATGAGACTAATGAAGATCTGCAATAAGGCACCGAAGACCACACCGAGTGCCACACCCATGATGCCACCCTCGAAAATTTGTACACCGAAGAGATTGATACCATTAGTAAAAACCGTAATACCGATGAGAATGCCAATGTTATAGAGAGCTGGCGCGAGCGAGTAAAAGACGAAACGCCCCACCGCCTGCTGAACAGAGTTAAGTACCGTGGCAATACTGAACAAAAATGGATTAATCGCGATGACGCGAGTCATATTGATGGCGAGAATAGTGCCAGACTCATCAAGGCCAGGACCGACGATGTAGCGAATCAGAGGATCCGCGAAAATCATAATAAAAATACTGGCAATAAAAGTCACTAACGCCATGAGATTGAGAGTGGAAGTGGAAAGCTCCCAGGCAGATTTTTTATTACCAGAAGAAAGACGCTGATTAAAGACCGGAACGAAGCTGACGGCTAGAGCACCAGAAGTGAGGATGAAAAACATAAAATCTGGAATCGTGAAAGCAGCGGTATAGGCATCCACACCAGTCGGATAAGTGTCAAGATAATAAGAATTAAGCAAGCGGTCGCGGAAGATGCCGAGCAGTGCGGAAATCAGAGTGGAAACACTCAATAAAATAGCAGCGTATTTGATACTGAGTTTACTGTTCGCCATGGCGACGACGGAGCGAAATTGAATTTTTTTCATCTATAAATAATTATATCGTATTTATGCTAAAAATGACGAGCTAAGATAAAAAATAGCACCGAGAGATGCTATTTTTTATTGCTAGACTCGGTGCTATAAACTTTTTTACAACACTCTAATGGTAAATATTTGCGGCCTATCTAGGCAGTATGGCGGTAGGACTTAGCGGTTTCGCGTTCAGCCATTTTATTGATGCGGCGATAGCGCTTAGAGAGACGTAGGCTGAAAAATTCCGTAACGGCACAGATTTTATCCGCGACTGTCACTACCCAAGCTTCACGAGATTTTGGCAAAACCTTCCCGAGTGGGAACATGTGAGATTCAATAATATTTTCTTCCTTAGCATTAATGTCGAAGTCGCGCTTAGCGTTCGATGCGGCAATAATCGGATGAATGTAGGCGTGGCCTTTCGGCATATCACCGATATTGTGCCAATCATAAAGGAAATAATCGTGCAAAAGTGCACCCTTGACGAGAGATTTATAAGAAAATTTCATCGGGGAAAAACGGGCAATTTTCACGCTCATAATAGCGACGTGAACGGAATGATCATAGGTCGTAAAGCATCCATGCTGGAAAAAAGTGCGTTCGATTTGCATATTTTCCGACTCAAGAATTTTGCGACCATATCTATTAACTAGACGGTTTGTTTTACTCATTTAATTTATTTTACCATAAATTGGATGATTTTGAAAGCGTTAAGCGAATTAATACCTCGGGGCGATTTCGCGAGAGTAGACCATGTAGGCTTGGCCGCCACTGAGGGATTGGCGGTAGGCCCAGAAATAGGCATCAGCACGCAGGGTGAAAACTTCGGCTGGGTGGATAGAGCCTTCAGCGTAGTAGGTGCCGGTAGGGCCAGTTTGAAGTGGGTGGGCACCAGCACGGCCGCCACCAGTGTGGGAGCCAGCGGTGCGGTTTAAGATAAGTTTTCTAGCGAAGACTGGGCCGGTGATAGTGAGAGTTTCATTGCAAGAGAGGGCATTCGGGTAGTGGTTGTCGGAACAGGTGTCGATTTGGTTGTCGCCATAATCTTCATCGAGAATTAACCATGCGTCGATATTGGTGACGTTGCTGGTAATGTTGATTTTCTTGGCAAAGATGAGAACTTGCGGGAAATCGTCCACGGCGTTGTAAGTTTCGTGAGCGATATTGATATTGCGATCTATCGTGAGAGTGCCATCGACGTACATGGCCAGAGTATTCATGAGTTTTTGGCCGGTGGTATTGCTTCTCGCGATGAGATTGCCACCGCGATCAAACTGATAGAAATTGGCGGTACTATTCATGGCGCTGAGACTGGTGTCTCCCTGGTGGTAGAGCTGAGAGAGACCGAGATAATTCTTCGCGGAAGTTTCATTAGAGGTGAGACTGGTGATGGTATTACTAGAATTTCGAATGATGGTGTCGCGGAAACGAGCCTTGAGACGGGCCAGAACGGCGGAGCCGATGCGGGAGATGCCGGAATTACCCGGTCCGTTTTTATCGTTGGCGATAGTCATGTGGCTGATATTGCTAATGCCAGAAACTACTGAATTCGGGCCGGTGGGGCCAATGAAGGTGTAGTAGGCATTTCTGATGCCACCACGAGGAAGATTAAAATTATAGCCTTCTTCATAACTCATCGCAGCACCGGAACCGAAACCTAAGACTTTTCCAGCAGCGAGAACGCCAAATTCATCCCAGGAGCCGAAAGATCGGGTTTCAGCGGAAGGATAGGCGCCGAGGCCACCACCAACAGCTTTTTCCGAAATAGCGGCTTTGATTGTGCCGTTAGTATAGAAACCACCGCCGAGAACCTGGAAGTTTGGCTTCTTGGCAAGCGTAACGCAAGAGGCAGCAGAGACGTGATGGAGATTGTTACCGCCGCTCATAGCAGAGCCGGACATGTTATTCGCGACAGTATTACTATCTGAATCGTGGGAAGCGGCTGGCCAGATAACCGAGCGAGTACAATATTTCTTACCTAGACCACCACCTGGGAGATCGTCTGGAATAGTACGATCGTAGGTGTCCGTATTGAGAAATTCGCCAGTGTATTTGCCGACGGAATTGATACGGCCGGTGACAGTATCGACTAATTTACAACGCTCGATACCGGAACCACGGCAAATGTTACCATTCGCGACGATTTGATCTTGGAGCTTGGATTCTGGATAATTTTCGTCGACAATCATTTCGTAGACTTTAACGGTCTGGTCGTCGCGGGTATGGGTGGCGTAAGGAGTTTTGGAAACTAATTCATTAGCGCGAGGAGCGACGCCATAATTGGCACCGATGCTAATTCTGGCGCCGAGGAAGCCGACTCCCCCTTCGGAGGATTCGATGTAGCTATGAATAGAGGTATTGAAGTTATATGGGGTGTAAACAGAAGATTTCTTCTCGGTTTGGCCGAGGTTTTGCGTGGTAGTCCCGACGTGACTGTCTGGATAGGTTCTTTTATATTCGTAGTCATAGTGATCAAGGATTCTATCACGCTTATATCGTTTACAACCACCGTCTGGTCTCCATGAAACACAGTAAGATGAGCCTTTTTTGTAAATCGGGATTGCTATTTCTTCGCTCCCTTGATAACCCCACATGGAATTTCGACTATTAGCATCACTAGCACTTTCATAGGAACTATAATTGTAATGATTAGCATTTTGGGCAGGCTTACCGCTTTTATCAGATTTACCAGTCCAAACCGTGTAGTTGTTATACCATGCCCGGAGATTATCGTAACGAATACCTTGAGAGATTACTGTACCTACTTCAGTGGTGGAGCCGGTTTTATCGGCAGAATTACAACCGTGCTGATAGTCGATAAAACCTGGAATTTGATAGCCAACGGTCAGTTTTGGTGCGTACATACGATAGTAATTGGTTTGACAGCCATATTCGGAAGAGGCATTTTGGGTTGGCGAATAAGCGGTGAAACCATAGTCACTAGTCTCAAGTCCATTACCGCTAAACGGACGCTTATTACCACGACCAATGGAGTGATAGCTTCCATCATGAACTGGAGAGTCACCGAATAAATACTGATTATTATCCGAATCATTCTTCTGGGCAAAAATTTGGAAATTGCTTTCGCCTGGTGGGTCCGCACTACTCACATGAGAACTGCCAGTTTGGATACCGACCTGCTGGATCGGAAAACAGAAAGTTTCATAAAATTGGACACGATCCCCTGGTTTGGCAAAGACGTAATTTTTGCCTTGGAAATTTTTCTGCCAAGAATTATGGCCGAGAGTACCGGAATAAGAATGATTTACTACGCCAGTATCGGCGGAGGTGTTTCCCTTGTAGTAGGCGCCAAAGTTACCTGAAAGTTGAGAACAAGTCATATTGGATGGTGTAGGCTGTTTTTCTTCATTAATGGGAGTTGGTGGCCAGGCACAGAACCAGGAGAAGTCGCCACGGTTCCAGTCGGCAAGACGCTGAGGGTCATCGACTCCGGTGTAAACCTTACCGGTATAATTCATTTTTGCTTCATCCCATGAGACTCTATGATGACCGAGATTTTTATAGTTATACTCCTTAGGGTCAGGCTCAGAGTAGTACATAGAAAAAGATAACGGCATAGCCATACCACCGGTCGGTTTTTTGGTTTTACGATAGTAGCGATTATAACCAAAAATATAAACACCCTTACTACCCCTGGAGGCACAACCAGTTACAGCATTATCGCCCTTCCTAGTGGGTAGCGGCTTATTGCCAGTGGGATATTCGCTGGTATTTTGCGGATTAATAAATTTACTATACGGGATACGATCTCTTTGGTTTGCCGGGATACCCATTTCGTCAAAATCATAGTAAACCCAAGAAACTCCAGCATATGGTTGATGTATAGTATAACAAATATCAATAGCACAACCATCGACAGGATATCCAGAACCGCCGTCGTGCGTGCCACCTGGGTTTTGATTGGCTGGTGGATCAACAGCAAAAACACTATTCCCCAAGAAGCCTAAGGAGAATAAAAATAAGAAGAAAAAAGCTAATACTAAGAATAATTTTTTATAGTTATGCTTATAACCAATAACCATATGTACCTTCATATTTATATATTAGCATAATAATTATGAAAAATATTAAATAAGAAAAAACCACCCGATATTCTTGGGTGGTTTCTAAAAAGAGGTTAGATATCCTGGTCCATACCTGGTAAGCTGCGCAGCTTATAATGAAGCAAGTAGGTATAGTGGGAATTGTTTTCGGGATTATCATCCAAATATACACTATCGATGATAGGCATATATTTGGCGACATCATCAAGACACCAGCCGGAAACATAGAGAGCTCGGCCTACACTAGGATAGTATAGTTTTACGGGCTCAATGGCATGACCATACTTAGCATTGTAGTCATCGACAGTTTCATTTGTAGTCTGTCCATTACTAGCATTATTCCAGTAAAGTTCCTGATATACAGCAAATGGTTCTCCGGACCCATTATGGTTCATTGCTCCTGGGACCACAATTCGCGTACCGCGAGGATAACAATTTTCTGGCTTAACATGAACCTCAACACTCATTCTAACTGGTATATCCATATGTCCAGAATCATTTCTCATGAAAAAAAGTTCATTTTCAGAGCTTGACTTACGCATTCCGTTTATGGTATACTCACTGTCGTAATAAGGAAGGGCTTCTTCCCTAAGGTCGAACGCATAAATGCGTTCACTCCCTCTTGCAGCAGCAGCAGTATTGTCTGCATACTCGCGGATTCGCCAGTTCAGGCCATCGGCCCAAGCTTGAACCATTAATTCACCCGTGTCGAAACGCTGGAAAAGTCTCCAGTTGTACCTGTCGAAGTTTTTACCCTCAGCCTTTAATTGCTGGGCTGGGAACTGGTACTTAGCGGTGTCATACTGCTGAACTTCCGTGTTCGCAGTATTAGTATTTCCGCTTGATTGAGTCACGCTTTGATTGGCACTAGGCTTTAATCCTAGAATGCCAGCTTCAGCTTCGGTTGCAAAAACATTCGTAGCAAAAGCTACTACAGCCAACATAGTTACTAGAAAAGTCTTTTTCATAATGCACCTCTTTCTGAATGAACTACCCTGGCCTATCCAGAGTAGCAACATGAGCTTCTCTCTGAATATCAGAATCTGGTTGCATTATATAACATTTATGGTTAAATGTCAATCATAACGTATTAACTCAGAACCTTTGCAACATAGATTGGTAAAAATATTGCTATCAAAAAAGGTAGATTCTATACTTAAATCACTTAATAAAAATAGAATCTACCTATAAAAATAATACTATATCTCAGCTAACTTTCCTGCTGCGTATTTCTCGATACCTGTAATATCCGTACAACCTTCTAGTTTGTCTTGAAAATTATCAAACATTTCCTTACTAGAAAATTCAATCTCCAAAACATTTAAGCCCTCATGACGGCCTTTATAAATATCAATCTCAACATTGAGACCATGCCACTTCGTTTTATAGCGATCTTTTGCGACCGATGTCTGTATTCCAGTTATTAAATATTCGAATTCAGTTTTGTTTATATCAAGAGTTTGCTCAGACATTATACCGGTCTCGAGTGGAATTTTACGAGTAATACAATATTTATCGCCATTCTTTCTCAGGCGTAACTGCATATGTGGTTGGCCATTTGGGACATAATAATCAATCATATCTATTGGTTTTACTCCAATAATTAATTCCTTAGCCTTGTCTTGCGTTAGTAAAAATTTTTTTTCAATTTCAATCTCTTTCATGCGTCCTTTCATAATACTGGGAGGAGAATGCACCCCCTCCCAATTAATATTAAAATTAGGCAAAAATCAAATTAACCTTTTTAATAAACATTGCACGATTCCTACATTTGATTTCGCCTAGGACATCAACTGGAATATCATCCTTGCAATCCGTACTTAGAGTCCCGTCTGGATTAAGAAATATACTCCTAATCCCATCAATTTTTGACGTGCGACCAAAACCACATCGAGTAACATATACCTTATTATTATCCTTTTCTAAGACAGTCTGCCAAATACCAGTATCGACTACCTTATATCCAAGCTGAGAAATACGATTAATGATCTCAGATACAGGAATAGACTTATCTTGATCACTCGTTACTAGATCGATAAATTTTGCCTCACTTTTTGCAAGTTTTGCAAAATTAATCATTGCCTCAAAATCTTGAACACTATCATTAATACCCTTCACGATTGTATTATTAAGATGGATGTCTATTTTAGGTAATTCTACGCGCGTTCGTATAATAGCATCCATAATCTCACAAACTGGATATGTCGTCTGCGTTATCAATGTATATTTATCTTGCTGTGTGCTATGTAACGAAATATTTACTTGATTGACTCCTTGTAGCACCTCAGATGGGTGGGTCAATAGAGATGCATTAGTCACAACAGTTATGCGAACATTGGCATTGATTGCCTGATCAACAATTTTCCGAAAATTCGGAGAAAGAAGTGGTTCACCACCAGTAATTGTAGTTGTATCCCAGCCAAGAACATCATGTCCAGCGGAAAGGACAAAACCGTAATCTTCTGCTGTAAGCATAAGTGGAGTATGTTCTTTTGTTAAGCCTTCGCCATGACAAAAGAAGCATCCATAATTACAAAACGGCGTAATAACTAATCGGAATTCATGAATTTCCTTCATATTTTTGCCTCCTAAATAACTTTGGATTTAAAACATTAACGTCCAACATGCTCATTACATCACATAAATAATAATAAATCAATACATCCGTTAAGGTCCAGGACCTTTGCAACAAAATATTGCATAAAAATAAGGTAGCTCTTAAACTTATTTCTAGGAACTAACTATAAATAAGAAAGGACTACCTTATGGCATATTATAGGGGTAAAGACATAGAAAAATCAAGA
>CALHIA010000019.1 GCA_938030585.1 uncultured Candidatus Saccharibacteria bacterium
AAAAAATAGATCCCCTCGGGTCTATTTTTAGCATCAGCATCATATTTAATTAAACCCAAAGAGCCCACCCATTTCATAAGAAATAGACCTGATTCCAGGTCTATTTCTTATTTAGTCTTAGAATAGCTTATCTCGCTTAATTTGTAGGCCATTCTCACTCGTTCCCACATAGTAGAGGTAACGATTATTATGATTAATCACCGCGTCGAATCCGTCAGCCACCTTTTCCAAAATCGTACGTTGATTGTCGTGGTCAAAATCATAAACTTGCATCTTGCCATCCACCACATCAAACATCAAATAATAATCTAATTGTCTGATCGTATTATTCTGGTGCTCAAATTGCAAAAGCTCCATCAATTCCAAATTTACCAACATCACCTTATTGCCACTCACCCCCATGAAGAATTCACCATTCGCGGAAGTATAAAAGTCTGACGGCGCCGCCTCCAAAGTTTTCTCCAAAGCCAAATTCAAATTAGTATTTTCACTATCATGATTTGGATAATCATCTGCATTATAAACCCGTAAATTTTGTCCAATTACCGTATTAAGATATTTTTCGCCATAAAATTCAGTTAGGTTCACAAAAATCTGATTTAACCCCACCGATTCATCGACTTCATCAATCTTAATTTCGCCCGTATCTCTCAATTTAAAAATACTAATTACAAACTTTTTATCCGCATTTAATTTCTTCACAAAGGCTAATTCCGAACCATACATCGAAAACTTCGCCACATCTGTCACTATAGTCTCGTAGATAATTTTTTCGTTCAAATTCACTTCACGAATCTTCCCATCAATCAGCATCATCAAACGCGTGGCTTGCCCATCAGAAATTTGCACTTCCGAAATCACATAACCATTCTTCGCCTTTTCAGCTTTCGTAAAAACTTCAGCTTCTTTAGCTTCCAACTTCTTTTCTTGCACCAATTTCTCGATATCTTTATCGACAAAACTACTAATCGCCTTAGTTAGATTCACACTCTTCGTGGCTTCCTTAAAATTCAACAATAACCACTCTGAAGCCTCGCCCGAAACTAAGTTCACTACCGCTTTTTCGCTATTTTCATTCCAAATAATCTTCTTCAAACTACCTGTGAATTTTCCGTTCGTCACAAAACTCGAAACGATCGTTATGTCAAATTCCGAGGTCGCAATATCACCCTCCAAATTCGTCACATACTTAAATTTTGGCGATTCTTTCAAACCATACAAAATCGCTCGGTGATTCGTCGCTGTCTCAAAAAAGCTCAAATCTTTTTCCGTCGCCAAAACCTCCGTCTCACGCGATTGTTTAAATAAACGTGGATATTTCAAACGCAAAAGTTTGCCAGAAGTAATTGAAATTTTCTTACTCCATGTATCATAACCATCTTTTTTCAAAACAATTTCATGCTCGCCGGCCGAAAGTAGTTTCGAAATATTCGTCTCCGCAATTTCGCGACCATCCGCCACCACTTTGGCGCCTGTAGGCAAAGATTCCGCCTGCACCATGCCGTATTGCTCAAACTCTAATTTACGATTTAATCGCCAGCCTTTTACTACCGCCACCAAAACAAACACCATGAAAATCACGGCAAAAAATGAAATTACATCTACTATAACTACGCGAATTAACTGATTTCGCTTTTCTTTATCAAAATCCATATTGTCAACATTATAACACACCAACCTCTATAAAAAATCAAACATAATCACTATTGATTTGCATAAGTATTATTATTATAATTAAACAAAAATAAGCGAGGAAAAATGGAAAGAAATTTAACGAACCAGCGCGTTCAGAGTCGTGCCGCCCATATTACTGTCAGAAGCTCTGGCACCCTTAATCGTCACTTCGTTAAAGCTCCTCGCAAAATTGTCTTTTCTGATGAATTTTCTGCTGTCTCAGACATTCGCACTCCAGCCCCAGCCTCATATGCCACACCAGCCCCTACTGCCACCACGAAAAAAGTGACCATTTCTTTTGATTCACTTCGCGAATCACTCAAAAATAATGCCACCATGCGCCCTACTTCTAACACCCAAGCTACTTCTGTCCCGAAGTCTCGTCCTACCACTTCTCGCATCCAAATTTCTGCTCCGTTAGATATTTCTGCGCCAGCCCCAGTTACTACACCACTTAATTTTTCTGCGCCCGCCCCGGTTTCTAACCCACTCAATCTTTCTAAACCTACCCCAGCTGCCAAGTCTACTCCTGTTTCCATTCCACACCCCCTCAATATTTCAGAACCAACATCCACCCCGATAAGCTTTACGTCCCCAGTGGCACCGGTTACGTCTGCTCTATTCACTAAACCAGTTGCTCCGGCTACACCAGTCATTCCGGCAGCTCAACCAACCCCAGCTCGCCCAGTGCGCGCCACTACTAAACCTCGTTCCACAGTTGCGCCTCTGCAATCTCTTGCCGAACGTCGTCGCGAAGCTGACACGATTTCACATTTCTCCGCCAAAAAACTCACGAATCGTGCTCGTCAAAATTCTAAGGCCCTAATATCTGCCATGAAAGAGGAGACGAAGCCAAAATCTGCTCCAATCATGGTTAAAAAACCAAAAGTTTCTAAAAAACATCTCATCTTTGCAGTCGCCAGCTCGATTTGCTGCATGGGCGTGCTCTATGCCACTCTCAAATTCAGCATGCCAGATATTAGCGCCAAGGTCGCTGCCGCCCAAAATGGTGCTTCTTATCCATCTTTTGTACCACGCGACTTTACTGCCCGCAGTGCCTCTTTCCAGAAAAATATTTTTTCTCTTGAATTTGTCGGGCCAGACAAGACCCGCTTTACCCTTGACCAAGAAAAACTCCCTTGGGATAGTAATGCTTTATTAAATAATTACGTCAAGCCAACCTGGGGCGAACAATACGACACCATTCGTGAACAGGGCCTCACCATCTACATGTACCAATCCAACGCCGCTTGGGTGAATGGCGGAACTGTATATAAGCTCAATACTACCTCTGGTAGTCTCAGTAAAAAACAACTTAAGAACATTATCACTTCACTCTAAATCACATCAATATCCCAGAACTTCAAAAAACTCAATCCCTCAAAATCTCAGCTAACCATGCTGAGTTTTTCTTCTCTTATTAGTAGTGGTATAATTAAGCCATTATGAATAAGGAAATTAGAACTCGTTTTGCACCCAGCCCTACCGGCTACATTCACATCGGCAATGTTCGCAGTGCCATTTATCCATACCTGATCGCCAGACAAAATCACGGTCAGTTTATTTTGCGCATCGAAGATACCGACCAAAGTCGCTTCGTGGAAGGTGCCGCCGAACTAGTTTTTGATACTCTTAAATGGCTCGGATTAAATTGGGATGAAGGTCCAATGGTGGGCGGTCCAGACGAACCTTATTATCAAACCGAACGCAAAGATATTTATCTAGCTTGGGCTAAAAAACTACTTGAAAAAGGTCTCGCCTACGCCGATGATACACCTTCCGAAAAAATCGAAGAGTACAAAAAACTCGACAACGAGCAAAAAATTCCTTATCTTTACCGCAATCATCGTCCAGCCAACCCACCAGAATGGCGAGAAGGTCTGCCAATTCGTTTCAAAACCACCCCAAAGCATTACGAATGGCACGACGAAGTCATGGGCGACATGCAAACCGGTCCGGAAGTTCTCGATGATATCATTTTAATTAAAAAAGACGGTCTTCCTACTTATAATTTTGCCCACATCGTTGATGATACTTTAATGAAGATTACCTATATCACGCGTGGCGTTGAATATCTCTCTAGTACACCGAATTATCTAGCCCTCTATGACGCCCTAGAGCTTCCTCGTCATCTTTTCGTCTCCATGCCACATATTCTAGCTCCTACTGGCAATAAAAAACTCGGCAAACGCGATGGCGCCAAATCCGTCACTGAATATCGTGATGATGGTTTTCTACCGGAAGCCATGCTAAACTACCTCGCCTGCCTCGGTTGGAATGACGGCACTGAACAAGAAATTTACTCAATCGATGAAATGATCGAAAAATTTGAAATTTCCCGCATTCAAAACTCCGGCGCTCGTTTCGATGAAACCAAAATTCTTTGGATGAATGGTCAATGGATTCGTAAAATTGCCGACGAACAGGGAATTGATGCACTCTACGCCAAGACCTGTCTCGCTTCTGGTTCCGAAGATTTTTCTCGCTACCAAGTTTTCAAACCACTTAATTTCTGGCCAGCATCCGCCGATCAAGAAACTGATGAATACAAAAAATCTGTCCTCAGTATCATTTATGATCGCCTGAAAACTCTTTCCGACCTCCGCACTATGACCACCTACTTCTTCGAAGAGCCAATTATCGACCTTGATTTAATTTACAATAATAAATTCCTCAAGAAACTTTCCGAAACCGAATATCGTGAATTATTACGCCTCACTATCGAGAAATTAACAGAGGTAGAAGAGACTGATTGGACCGACGACAATCTTCAAGCTAAGCTTAATGAGCTTCTCGCTGCCACTGGCAAAAAACCAGCTGAATATTTCAGCCTCATCCGCATTGCCGTTAGTTTTGCACCATTTAGCCCAGCACTGCATCAAACTTTACGTGTGCTTGGTAAAAACCGCACCCTGGCCCGTCTGAACCGCGTTCATACCGCAATCTCTCACGACTAAAGACAAGTTACAGAATAAGCCCTACACCCAAGACTTCAGTTTGCAAAGAACCCGTTCATTCTTAAAAATTCAATGAGCGGGTTTTTGTTTATGTTTTTTTCAAGCTTAAAACCTCAACCCCCATAACACGTCTTTACAAGCCTCAAAAGCTTTGCCATAATAGTAGAAAAGGAGTCGTTTATGGCAAAATTTTATCAAAATGCGGGGGAACCAAACAGCAAAATGAACTGGGTCTCCGAAAGAGATAATCCAGACACCACGAACGACTCCTGGGACTCTGGTGCATTCCAGAAAGACCTGCCAGATCACTATCAAAATTACGAAAAAAATGACCCATCCGATGACGATCACCTCGAAGACGAAGGTGACGAAAACGACCTCGGCGACATGTCCGACGAGGAATTCCGCCTACGTAACCGCACTACCGACTCCGATACCGACCCACATCTTTTTGACCCAATCGACGACTGTGAATGGAACGACGCCAGTTTCG
>CALHIA010000020.1 GCA_938030585.1 uncultured Candidatus Saccharibacteria bacterium
CTGTGGTGATTAAACTTGCTACCTGGCCACTAGTCAAAAAGCAATATCATCAGACTAAACTGATGAAAAAAATTCAACCAGAACTGGTCGAAATTCGTAAGCGTGCCAATGGCAACAAGCAACTCGAATCTCTCGAGATGATGAATCTTTACAAGAAGCACAATATTAAGCCGATGGCTTCGATTTGGTCACTTCTGATTCAATTACCAATTTTCTTTGCGCTATTTTTCGCGGTTCGCGTGATGGTTTTACCTTCCACCTCTGATAATGTCGAAAAACGTGCCTATCCAGTAGTAGCTAAATTGGAGCGCATCGATGAAGTGATTAAACTTCAGAAATCTTTCCTTGAAAATACTGGGGAAAAATCCTATGATTTTAAACCTCAACTCTTCGGTACTATCGATCTCTCTACTCGTGCAGATTTGAAGACTAAGAGCGGTCTTTTCGTAATGGCTCTAATCCTATTAGTCGCTGTGACTAGTTATTATATGGCTAATATGCAAATTGCTCGTTCTGGTAAGAAAAAGCAGAGTACTTGGAAAAAAATGATGGAAGATGCCAAGGCTGGTAAGGATCCAAATCAGGCTGATATTAATGATATGGTTTCCAAGCAAATGAACTTCATGATGCCTTTAATGATGTTATTCTTTACCATGAATCTCCCGGGAGCTCTCGTACTCTATTATTTCTTATCTAATCTTATCTCGATAATTCAACAGAAAATTGTTTTTGCTCATGTTGATGATGAAATGGATGATAATACTGATCGCGCCATTCTTCGCGAACTAAAATCCGCTAATAAAAAGCTTCAAGAAGCCGAAATTATTGAAAATAAGAAAACTGGTACTAAAATCACTCGTATTAAAGCTCGTGATTCAAAATCTCAAAATAAACAGAAACATCAAAACTCATCCCTAGATTCAAAAAGCTAGGAGAAGGAGTTTTTATGAATCGTGATGAATCGGTTCGCTTTGCTACAAAATACCTCGAAGATTTATTGTCTTTCTTCGGAATTAACGTTGCTGTCTGGTCAACTATTGATGACCAAGTTATTCAATTAAGTGTTCCTAGCACTAGCTTGAATTCACTGTTAATCGGTAAAAATGCTGGTAATCTGCGCGCCTTGCAACACGTTGTTTCGATGGGGCTCACCATGAAAAATGCCGAAATTACTCGCGTCAATATCGATATTGCTGATTATAAACATCAACGTATGGAACGTATCGAAAAGAAGGCTGAAGGTTGGATTAATAAGGTTCGCCAAACTGGAGAATCCATCACTCTTGAACTTAATGCCGCTGATCGTCGTGTGGTTCATAAGTTGGCTGAAGATTATTCTGATATCTATACTCACTCGGAAGGGGAAGGACGTGAACGTCATTTAATTATCTCGAAGAAGAATCTTGATTAATCTAGATTAAGCTTCTAAAATACTATCACTAAAAAGTGGTAGTATTTTTTTATTAAAAAAAAGAGACCTTATGTGGCCTCTTTTTTAGTAATATTATTTTTTTGGCTTCGCGTTTTTTAGTCTCGCAAATTTTAGTTCGTACTTTTCTTGGCGGTTTCTTTACCGCGGATAATTACGAAGTCATAACCATGACTCTTGACGCCTTGTGGTAGCTCAGATTTGTCTTTTACTTCAACCTTGTAGTGATCTGTTAAACCTTTCTTTGCCACTGGTTTTTCACCAATTTGGTAAATCGTTATATCTTGGTAATCCGAAGTTGGCGCATTATCGGTCTCAATATTCTTAAAGCCCACTTTTTCTAGTTCTAACTTCTCATCACTGGCCGCACCGCGTTCACCAGAACCATTCAAGACTAATAGTCTAGCTGTTGCTACGCTGTCTACGTTCTCAGTTATCGCCTTCTGGATGTATTGGTGAATTTTTGTGTAATTATTTAAACCAGCGGCTGGAATCACGTAGGAAATATTAATCCCTTGTACTGGATAACTTGCATTTGTCACATAAGTTGTACCATCTGGTAAGTTAGCTAGTGGCAGAGTCTTGATGTTTTCTGAATTAAAATCAGAGAGTAAATGTGCGCCAGTCTTCATTTCGTCAACCTTAATATTAGTGCGAATATTATCTCCCAGCGCATTTACTAAGGCAATCATAGCAGGAATATCCATACCTTTTTTCACAATTTTTTCTTTCACCGCGGTTAAAATACGTTGTTGATTTTCACCACGCGCGAAATCTCCGCCCGCTACTCCGTGACGAGCACGTGCTAAGGCTAAGGCTTTTTCACCGTTCAAGGTAGTTGGAGTGTTTTTCTTAATCACGATATTAGTCCAACCGTAATCAGTAATATCTTCATCAAAAGTCACTTCGATACCACCCAGTGCATCCACAATTTGAATTAACGAACCCCAGTTCAAATGGATATAGTAGTGATTTTTTAGTCCGGTCACGGTTTCTAGCACATTCATCACTGCTTGCGCGCCGGCTTCTTCGTTTTTACCATTATTACTGGCGCAGGTGTAGACTTCGTTAATTTTACCTGCGTAGCAAGCCTCACGGCCCACCTTTAGGTCGCGCGGAATACTAATCATGTTCGCATTTTTCGATTCTTGATTTAATGTTACTTCCATCAGGGAATCAGTGAGTTGTGCACCGTCATGTACGCCACGACCTTCGTTGCCGCTCATGTCATATCCAGAAGTACCAAAAATCGCGATATTGGTTTGGCCGTTCGCATCGGCTTTGAGTGGAGTATATTTTTCACTTACTATGGTACTGACAAAATCGAATAAATTGGATTTACCACCAGTAATTTTACTAATTATTTGGTTACCGTAAAAATAACCAACTCCACCCACCACTAGTAGGAAAACTAAAAAGAAACAAAGTTTTTTATGGCGGAAGATAAACGGTTTCTTTTTGGGTTTTTTATCCTTATTAATCTCTTCGTCGATCTCTTCCGAATCGATATCCATTTTATCTTCGTCGTTCAAAAAACCACGTTTATCGTTGCGATCCAAGCCAAATTCATTTTGTTTCTGATCTTTTTCGAGATTAAAAGCAGAAATTGGCTCCAAAAAATCGTCGTAATTATCAGTTTTAGAGAAATCTTCCGCTGTCACTTCTGGTTCATTCGATATGGTCTCAACTCTAGCGATTTTTGTTCGATTACGTTTTTCGCGTTGAATTTTTTCAATCTCTAATGGATCAAGTAATTGTTTTCTCGGCAGAGGATTAGTCATATTTTTTTTAAAGACCGGAGTGGTACTCTTGGAATTCTGGGAGACCATCTTATTACGTCTTGGAGCTAAACCATCAATATAAGCACTCTTCATTATTTTTCTCCCATCCTTAAGTTTTTATTTACGAAAAATAAATCAATAAACAAAATACTCTGTAGAAATCTAATTATATTTATCCTCATCTAATATATAATTATATCAAATATGCGTTACAAATTGACTAAAAAACAAAAGCGTTTAATGGATTTTCTTGTTGAATTCATCGCCGAGCACGACCATTCACCGTCCTATCGCGAAATCGCCTCTGGTCTAGGTTTGAAGAGTCCAGCTTCCGTGGCGGAACATATTGATAATTTAGTTGCTTTAGGTTTTCTGAAGCGTGAAGAGGGGTCTGCCCGCTCATTAGTAATCGTCGATCGCTCTTTTCCAGAAACTACGGAATTATTTAAGCAACGTCTCGAATTTGCTACCGACGAAGAAGTTGAAATTCTTCAACGAGCTGCCGAAATTCTCGGTCTAGAGCTTGAATCGGAAAATCTTTAAACTTCTAAAATACCTCAAACTTTGGGGGTATTTTTTTTGAAATAAAATTTTTTGATACTTACAAATATATGATTATTTCACCCCTGTTAAATTTATAAATCCGAACAAAACCAAACACTAAAACCGAACAAGATTTTATTAAACCAAACATCCATGTGGATAAAAACATTCTGCTTGTGTAAAACCGTGAAAATTAAAACCGAACAAGAATTTTATCTTAAAATATAAAATCTAAAACTTGTCAATGTGAATATGTGGAAAACTTCTCATCTTTTTTGTGGTAAAATTAAGCAAAGGAGGTTGATGAATTTTTCTGAACTGAAAGCTAAGCTTAGTAAGTCTGCGTCATCTATTTTTGGCGGAGCGGAAGAAACTCAACCTATCTCTTTTGAAACAGATTCTATGCGTGCGCCTGGTTTTGAGTATCTTAAATCTCAAGATTATTATTTTGATGCCGCCTGTCAATCTCTTCGCCCCCAACCTGTTATCGATAGCTTAGTGGAATATTATACTGAGTATAATTCCTGTGGCGAACGCGTGAAGTATGCTTGGGGTCAGAAAACTAATCAAAAAGTCGCGGAAACCAGAGAAAAAGTTCTGAAATTTATCAAACTCAAATCTAAGGATTATTTTGTCAGTTTCACACTCAATACTACCTATGGTCTGAATTTATTACTTAGTCAGTTTGATTTTAAGCAGGCTAATATTAAGACGATTGTCACTTCCGATATTGAGCATAATTCGGTTTTTCTTTCCACTTTATCAGCTTCGCAGAATGCCAAAATAGAGCGTCTAGTTCTCACCCGTGATAATGATGGCTCGGTTCAAGTTTCTGAAATTCCGGACAACTCTCTCGTTGTGATGAATGCTATGAGTAATTTTAATGGCGCCAAACTTAATCTTAAAGAAGTTGTAGAATATATCCACTCGAGGAACAGTTTTATCATTGTCGATGCCGCTCAGATGATGGCGCATAATTCTGAACTTCTTCATGATGTTGAGCCGGACGCTATCTGTTTTTCTGCCCATAAAATGTATAGCACCTCTCTCGGTGTCATCGTGATGAAAAAATCTTTTGCTAAGTTTTTTGACACGACCTTTATTGGTGGTGGTATGGTGGATGATGTCAAAAAAACTTCCTACCTTCTTTCCGCCGATAACCCCGATCACTTACATACTAAATTTGAACCAGGTCTCCAGGCTTGGGGTGAAATCATTGCTCTAGGTAGAAGTCTCGATTGGCTGAATTCTTTGGAAAAATATGACCACGACCGTTTAGAAAAAAATATTAATCTGCTCTATGATTTTTTGAAAAATCATCCGAAAATTCATCTCTTGAATCAAAACCCAGCTTCTACCATGTCTTTTTATGTCGAGGGTCTAGATTCACATCTTCTTGGTGAATCATTATCTGATCAGGGAATTATGGTGCGTACGGGTTATTTCTGTGTTCATTACTATCTTTCCGAAATTAAAAAGTATCCACCTCTTCTTCGTATTTCTCTCGGTTTTCATAATTCCACCACCGATGTCGCGCATTTAATTAAGGTATTATCAAAAATTTAATAAAGGAAAAACATGGTTTGTATAGCAGCATTTATCATCTTAGCGCTTCTTTCGGTCTTCGTCGGCTTTCTTAGTCTCTTCAACAAGACTCTCGGTAAAAAATATTGGGCCACTTTTAAGAAAGCCTGGCACTGTGTTTTTAAGAAGGTACGTTTGCAAAAATGTGATACCAATTTTAAAGATGAAGTCAAAAATAGTCTATTGAAGAAAGTAGTCCTAAAAAATCCTAACCTTGTAAAACCCCTCAGCGCTTTGATTGAAATTGTTTCGGTAGTTATTGTCTTTATTACTATTTGGTCTCTGGTGATTGCCATTAAATCCCTACTTGCTCTTTGGGTCTTCGGTACTTGTAATGTTTCAATGCCAAGTCAATGTGGCCTCGGTGCGGAAGTTTGTAGTATTGATCAAGCTGAACCGACTAATCCAATTGGTAAAATTGGTCGTAGTTTTGCTGAATGGGGTGAAATTTTTACCGCTATTCCAGATCGTCTCAAAACTTGGGATGCTAAGGACTATCTTACTAATGTTTCTATTCCGATGATTACTATGGAAGAGGACAAAAAACTTGCAGATTATGCGGATTCTT
>CALHIA010000021.1 GCA_938030585.1 uncultured Candidatus Saccharibacteria bacterium
AAGGTGACCAGGAAGTTATCGCTGAAGAATTGATTCCAGGCTATCTCTACCAAGGCGAAGTTTTACGTACTGCCATGGTTAAAGTTACTCACCAGGCCTAAAACATTTAGAAAATTCACTGAGTCGTGTCTCCACCCGGCTCAATTTTTTGCGCCAAAAAATCTCTTAACGCTTATGCTATAATATTTAATATGTATAGTGGTGAGCGCTTTATCAATTTAGATAATTTATTAGCTAGGGTCCGCATTTGTAATTATTTGACGGTTGCCCAAATCTTCCTGCAAGATAATTTTCTCTTAGAATCCCCCTTGAAGCCAGCCGACATTAAACCACGTTTGCTCGGTCACTGGGGTACTTGTCCAGGGATTAATCTGGTTTACGCTGCGCTAAGGGCTTATTTTGGTCAGCGTGATTTTACCTTTGTTTTGGGCCCAGGTCACGGTTTTCCTGCCCTCCAGGCCAATCTTTTCTACGATGGTGAATTAGCCAAGGTTGACCCTACCCTCTCCCGCGATTATGCCGGACTTAAAATTATTTCCAAAATGTTTTCTCGCATTGGTGGCTTTCCGTCTCATGCTAGCCCAGTCACCCCTGGAGTGATTTGTGAAGGCGGCGAACTGGGTTATTCACTCGCCACCGCTTATGGTTCCGTACTCAATCGCCCTAATCATACTACGGTAGCTCTCATCGGCGATGGTGAATTTGAAACCGCCACCATGCTTGGTAGTCTCAATCTTAATCGTTTGTTGCTCAGCGAATCAAATGGTCGGGTTTTGCCGATTTTACATCTTAATGGTTACAAAATCTCTGCGCCAACCGTCGCCAGTCGCCGCTCCGAGCACGAGTTGAAAGAGCTAATCAGAGGTTTCGGCTACACGCCAATTCTAGTCAAGGAAACGCTTTCCGAAACTTACGAAGAATTTGGTAAAAAATTTAATACTTCCGCCAATTTTACTCCTGAGCTTGATGAAAAATTGCAAAAAAATCTCTTAGAAAATCTACTGCAAGCGCTCTTCCAGGCTGAAACCACTGAAAATCCACCATTTATTATCTTCGTCTCCGAAAAAGGTCTCACTGGTCCTCGCCAAGCTGAGGGTATGAAAGTACGTGATAATTTTAAATCCCACCAAGTGCCACTACCTAACGCTAAAACCGATGAAACTGAGCTTAAGATGCTCGAAAAATGGCTCAAAACTTATCGTTTCAACGAACTATTTGATCAAGAGAAAGGATTTTTAATTCATGAAAACTAAATCTCCCGCCAAGGCTTTTGGTGCTTTGCTTTCTGATCCTAAAATTTCACCGCTTGTCGCATCAACATCTACAATTTGGATTTGTTGATTATCAAGAAAATCAATACGGAAATAACCTTTGCCATATTTTTCTTGAATAAAGCGAAGCGCTTTTACTTTCGCTGCGTTACCT
>CALHIA010000022.1 GCA_938030585.1 uncultured Candidatus Saccharibacteria bacterium
ATAAGCTAATATTTTCGATCCTAACCAATAATTACGAAGATATTGCCATCATGACGGAAGGTCCTGATTTTAATACAAAATTTAAAGCCTTGGAAACCGCTACAAGTAAAATTGAGCGCTTCAAGAAGAGCACTGTTGCACCAGTTGCTTCCATGAGTGCGGTAAATATTGAAGATGAGGACTCTGATTATGAAATTAAGCTTTGGCTAGATCCGACCGATAAAACAGCATATTATTATGCTGAACCGGAGAAAGTTTATTTAAATACGGATAGCAGTAAGATGTTCTATTCAGAATATGGTGAACAAAAAATCAAAAATATCTTAGAGCTTGATGTCTCTAACTTCGATACCTCTAAGGTGACGAATATGCAGTATATGTTTATTTTTATGTCTAATCTTACCACACTTGATGTTTCTAATTTTAATACCTCCAAAGTAACGAGTATGGAGGGTATGTTTCTTGGCATGTCTAATCTCGCCACACTTGATCTTTCTAATTTTAATACCTCCAAAGTAACGAATATGAGAGACATGCTTTCTAGTATGTCTAGTCTCACTAGTCTTAATCTCTCCAGCTTCGATACCTCTAAGGTAACGAATATGAACTCTACGTTTAGCGGCATGGTTAGTCTCACTTCACTTAATTTATCCAACTTCAATACCTCGAAGGTGATACGCATGGACTATATGTTTCAGGACATGTCTAATCTCATTACCCTTAATCTCTCCAGCTTCGATACCTCTAAGGTAACGAATATGGGATTTATGTTTTATAATATGTCTAATCTCACTAGCCTTAATCTCTCTAATTTTAATGTCTACCAAGTGACGAATATGGATTACATGTTTGCTGGAATGAGTAACTTAACTAATTTGCAGTTATCAGAATCATTCGATACTTCCAATGTGAGTAGTATGAGATATATGTTTCATAAAGATTCGAAATTGACTTCCCTGGATCTATCTTCATTTAATACCAAAAATGTCACTAATATGGATAGCATGTTTTCGTATTTATCTAGTATTACGGATTTGAATTTGTCAACTTTTAACACTCAGAAAGTTACTAATATGAATGGAATGTTCTATAACCTTGAAAAGGTAAAAACATTAGATCTAAGCACTTTTGATACTTCTAGAGTGAAGAATATGACTGAAATGTTTGCTCTTATGGATTTTGCGCCCGATAATCTAGAAAAGATCTATGTGAGTAATTCTTTTAGTACAGATAGTCTGATTAATTCCAGTACCATGTTTAGAAATCGCAAGAAGCTTCGTGGCGGCGCTGGATCTTTTCTTGCTGATCCATCCACTGCCGATAAAACCTGGCTCCGCATTGACGACCCAACTAATGGCCATCCAGGCTACTTTACTAGAAAACCATAAGTTAACCAAAATCTATTCTTCTTATGGTAAAATAAATACATATGCAAGGCCAAAAATCACAAACATCGAACCCTCACGGGGTGGTTTAAACGGGAATTAAAGTTTCTCGGATTATTTTTGGCGATAATTTCTTTTTCAAATATTATTCTGAGCAGTAATACTTTTGCCCTCTTCGTTCCAACACTTTCCGCTTCGGTTGATCAAGCGAATCTGCAGGTGAATGGGAATCAAGTGATAAATAGTACAGATAAGACCACAGAAATTCCATTTAATTTCACAGTCAATACGAATAATCGCACGGGCTAT
>CALHIA010000023.1 GCA_938030585.1 uncultured Candidatus Saccharibacteria bacterium
AACGGTGAGCCAGTTTCGGGATATTATACACAGAAAGATTACGATGAGATTAATTCGAGTGTGGATAGTCGTGATGGTTATGGTTATTAGAATTAGGAAGTTGAAAGATTCTATGTAAACTAGTCTTTTGCTTCTTTTCTGGCAAGCGGTTTTAATAGATTCTTATTGATATCCCGATCGGAGCCAAGAATGCGGCGTTCGGAAGTAGACAGGACGCGATTTTTCATCTTGAGTTCAGTTAGCTTGGCAGTACAGACTAGATCGGCGACTTGAAGCATTTTATAGTCTGCCTGCATGGCTTTCTTGAATTTGGCATTATTGAATAGTGTTGTAAATACAGTGATAATAATCTTCATTACACCAGACTGACCATTATCGTAATAGATCTTGATTTTATCAAATGATAAGAAATAGGCATAATGTACCTTGATAAAATCCGACATCTGACGCACTAAGCGTTCGATTAACTCTGTATCATCCTTAGTTTGTTTCTTTTTTACCACAAAGGCTTTCTGAAGAAACTCAACCTTAGACGTAAAATTGATCATCTTGCGAATAATACGTACGCGTTCTGACGGCGTAAGATTGCGGTATTCTCTTTCGTGGCGAATAAGTGGCCCCATATGAACAAAATTACGTTTTAGTTCGGTCTCGGAGAGGACTTTATTTAGATACTGGATTTGAGAGGAAATGTCATTTTTCTGATTGTGAAGAACCATTCCGATGATGTAATAAGGAGATTTTGGATCAAATTCACCGAAGTCGCCGGATTCATCAATAAATACACTGAGTTCTTTCATTTTATCTTTCCTCCAAAAAAGCGGGGGCTTGCCCCGCCGTCCAGGTGGACCAAGGTCTTCCGACCAGCCCATTACTTAGTTTATAGCATACATTAGCAAAAAATACCATATTTTTCAATCATATTTTTTACATAATTTGCGGTCATATTTTCCTTATGGAGTCGCCTAGTATGCTTTGCATACAGTCGTCTGATTCGTCGAAATAAAAAAGGGTCGCTACGCTCCGTATTTTAATTTTTAAAACTTAAAATTCTAGAATAAATTCTAAATTTTAAGCCTTAAAAATAAAAATAGAGTTCTTCGAACTCTCCTTTTTTTTATTTCTTTTCATGGAGCCGCCTTCGAGATTTGAACTCGAGACCCCTTCCTTACCATGGAAGTGCTCTACCACTGAGCTAAGGCGGCGGGTCATGTATAAACATGATTGGTGCTGGAGGTAGGACTCGAACCTACGAAGGTGTAACCCGAGAGATTTACAGTCTCTTGTCATTGCCGCTAGACTACTCCAGCTTTTAAAAATCATCCACCTGCTGGCGTGAGCCAAGCCCAGACAGATAGGAATATTATAACAAGGTGGGGCGGATTTTTCAACAGGTTTCTGGAAAGAAAAGACATGGAAAAAATTCATAGAGTCTAGAGGTGTAGTCGTGGGATATGGAGTTTGTTTTTTAGAAATAAAAAAGGAGCGTTCATCACGCCCCAATTTTTGCGCAAGATTGCGCGTTTTGCAATTTTTTAGGTTTAAGTTAGGTATTCAGGTTTAGCTTTTGTTTGATATTGGGTATGAGTTT
>CALHIA010000024.1 GCA_938030585.1 uncultured Candidatus Saccharibacteria bacterium
ATAGCGGAGAGCAGACAACTTCAAAAAAGCCGGTGACAATTGTAGATGTGGGAACGGGGTCGGGCTGCATTGGTCTTTCCGTAGCTTTGGAATGCGCAAATAGCCAGGTGATTGGCCTCGATATTTCGAAAGATGCTTTGACGGTGGCGCGAATTAACCGGGATAAATTAGGGGTAAAAAATATTAAATTTTACAAATCAGACCTTCTTTCGACGATTTTACGCTTGAAGATTCGCCCAGAGATTATTGTGGCAAATTTACCATACGTGGATGAATCTTGGGAGTGGCAATCGCCAGAATTGCAGTACGAACCAAAACTAGCGCTTTATGCGGATAAGGATGGCTTGGCGCAGATTTATCGTTTGCTCGATCAGATTAAGCGAAATTTCTTCAGCATTAAAAACCCGGAGGAGCTCTCGGAGACAGAAATTCAGGCGGAACTGGAAACTAATTATGTGATTATAGAATCAGATATGAGCCAGCAACAAAAAATTATTGAATATGCGGAAAAGTTGGGCTTTGAATTAGGCTTAAAGAAAGATTTAATTTTAGGATTTTTCTATCCGGTGGATAAGCTTAAATAATTTTTGGTGGAATTTTTAGTTAAAATAAATAAAGCATCTATGATGGGTGAAAATCCTGGGATAAAAAATAATCCTAGGAAAAATAGTCCTAGAAAAAATAACCCCGAAGGGGGTTATTTTTTAATTTTATTCTTCTTCGTCGTCAGATTTTTTGTTGGTAGTAATTTTGGCGCTATCGGCATCATAAGCTTCAAGCTTAACCTCAAGCTGAATATATTTTTTATCACGATAGACTTCAAGTTTGACCGTGTCGCCGACGGCATATTCACCGATTAAGCTACCAAGAGAGCCGGCAGTGCCGATTTTGGTGCCATTAACGGCAGTGATAATGTCACCATCTTTGATACCAGCCTTGTCGCCAGCGCTACCCTTGATGACGGCGGAGGCATTGTTTGAGCCTTTGACGTAAGCACCAGCTGTGACATCGAGTTTCTTCTCTTTGGCAATAAGCGGGGTGATGGTTTGGTAGCGGACACCTAGAACGGCACGTTCGAATTTGCCATCTCTGAGGACACCAGCCATAATTCCCTTGACGCTATTGATAGGAATAGCGAAGCCAACATTATTCCCTTGGCTAGCATAGGCGGTGTTAATGCCAATTACTTCGCCAGCAGCATTAACCAGTGGTCCACCAGAGTTACCGCCGTTAATTGCGGCATCGGTTTGGATCATATCGGAAAGGGTTTCATAGGTGGTGCGAGAGGAATCGGAAGCGGTGAGGCTACGACCTTTACCAGAGATGATACCGGAAGTCACAGAGTTTTGATAGGTGCCAAGTGCATTGCCGATGGCGACAACTTGCTGTCCGATATTGGTGGTTTTACTGTCGCCAATTTTGATTGGAGTAAGATCTTTGACGTCTTTGATTTTAACAATCGCAAAGTCATTGATTGGGTCGGTGCCGATAAGTTCGACATCTTCATAAGTTGAGCCATCGTCGAGGATGACGCCAATTTTAGTGGCATTAGCGACAACGTGCTTATTGGTGGCGATATAGCCATCGCTACTGAGAATAAAACCGGTACCAGCGGCCTGGGAGACTTGACCAGTAAAGAAAGAACCGGTGGTGCTAGTATTGGTAATGATGGAAACGACGCTCTTCGAGACGGAATTGGCAATTTCAGAGATTGAACCTTCGGCAAAAGTGGCGGCATTATTACTGGCCGAATTACTACCGTGGAAAATTGAAGTGGTAGGACGGTTGTAAGCATAATAAAGCGCGGTGCCGGATAAGGCGACGGCTACGAGACTAGCAAAGGTAGCAAAACGGTTTTTACCGGTTTTAACCTTAGGTTTTTTCTCGGTTTTTGAGGTGGATTTTTCTTCAGATTCAGATTCGGTATCTTCAGCGGAATTGACTTCAGTAGCTTTCTCGGATTCATCTTCAGATTCTTTTGCTTCAGATTCAGTGTCAGAATCTGATTCGACCTCAGGTTCTTCGGCTTCAGCCGCAGATTCATCTTCGGTCTCGGAATCGGTTTCAGTTTCAACTTCAACTTCGGTTTCGTTTTTGGATCGTTCTGAAGCTTCGGAATGTTCTGAGGTGTCGGTAGCTTCTGACTCTTCGACTGGATTCACGGATGAATCGGTAGATTCGAGATCTTCTGATTCAGAGATGTTTTTTACTTCTTCTAAATCGGTTGAGTCTTTTGGTTCAAAATTACTTTTATCTTCGTTCATTTTTTACCTCCTTAAACGTAAGATTAGACATTAAATAGCGGTTTACTAAACCACAGCACGATTATCAGGATTACGGAAATAGCAAAAATTGTAGGTACGAGAATATCTTTCTTTTCAATTTTCTGGTCATTTTGACTGGCGTTTTGATAAAGTAGACCGGCGAGGAACGCTAAGATTGTCAGAATAATGGAGATTTGTGGAATAATTATCCCGAAGGCCTTGAACGAATAGACGATGAGCCAAAATTCAGCTAGCCAGGAAATCTCGGCGAAAAGTAGACCAGAAATTAGGGTGATTAAGCCGTATCCGGTATCTTCGCTCTGTACCAAGACGTGACGTGCTACGGCAAAACCGAGGATAAAGTTTAACAGGACGGTGAGACCAGAGCTGCTGCTAGCCACCATCAGGGTAATGGCGGTGCTGCCGAAAAATACTGCGAGAAGCGCCTGGAGTTTGGTAGCGAAGTTAGAGGACATTGGCTTGAGAATGATGAGCCAGAGTGAATAGAGGGCTGTTAATACGTAATGTAGTGGGCTTAAAATATTTCCGGCACAGTAGGCGAGAAAGACAAAAGAAAATCCCATAATGAGGTCGACTAGGTTGGATTTGATATTAACAAATAAGTAGCGTGGACGCACGGCGAACATACGCCATTTAGAGAGCAATACTAATACGCAGCCCGGGAGAAAACTTGCCGTGGCAAGGTTTAAGAAAATAGTGGCAATTGCAAGTACTAAATTGAGTAGCACATGTAAGATTGTACTCAGAATGTTGCGGCCACGTCGGATGATTACATAATCTGCCATATAAAATATTATACCTTATTATTAAAATAAACGAATATGATCGAAGGGGTAAAGTCGCATGAGAACTGGTCCAATGATGCGACAGTATGGAATGGTGCCGAGGCCATAACGTGAGTCGTAGGAGTGAGTCCCCTCACGATTGTCTCCGACCACGAAAATTTCACCATCTGGGACGGTTGTGTCGACTTCGCCAGAGGTGTTTTGCTTTGGTCCATCGGTAGCAGATTTTCTGGTAGCAGCATCGGGATCGAAGCCGTTGGGGTTTTGGTCGTTATAGACGGTAATTTTACCATCTTTTACTACCACGCGTTC
>CALHIA010000025.1 GCA_938030585.1 uncultured Candidatus Saccharibacteria bacterium
TTAAAGATAAGGTTGGCATCTAAGCTAAGATCTCTAAACCAAAATACCTAACCCAATCTGACGCCTCTAGGTGTCAGATTTTTATATCTCTTTCAGCCCAGAACAAGTTATCATATAGTATAATTAACTTATGATTATTTTACTTTTAATCGTCTTGCTCTTTATTCTATTCTCTATGCTTAGACGACATATTGGCATTGCTTTACTTGCCACTATCGCCGGTAACACCATTTATAGCACCTTCGGCAACGATCTAACCGAATTATTTGCTAAATTCCTAAACGGCATCCCAGAAAATACAATTTCCAGCACTATCTACATCTCCCTAGTTTTTCTCTTTCCGTTAATTCTTTATTTCAAATCCAATAAAGACAGTCTTTTTGGCATTTTACGTTTTCTTGAAAGCTTGATTTACGCCGTGCTTTTGGTCTCCATTTGCGCCGCCAAGATCAATCTCCTCATACCATTTGATGATATAAGTATCCAGCTTTTGAACTTCATCGCCATCGTGCGCCCCTCGCTCTTGCTTTTTGCTATTATCGTAGCCTACCTTGATATTCTTCTCAGCAAATCGAATTAATATAAAAACCACTAACCATATCAAAAAATACCACCATTTTTTCTTCGGAAAATCTAAAATAGAAGATTCCTGTTCAGCCAAAACATTTATTACGTGTGTATGAATTTTCAATGGCCAAATTAGTATTTTTTCTAAGCTGATCCCAAATATCAATAAATCACCCAATACCGCAATCAATCCCACCGAACCCATAACAATGGGTAAACTCGGCAATAGTACCATATTCGCCAGAATCGAAAGCCAAGTAAATTTACCAAAGAAATATAGGCTGATTGGCAATGTTATTACAGAGATTACAATTGATGAAGTTAAAGATTTTGCCAAAAATCCCGGCCTTCGATAAAGATCCTTTAACTCATCCTTAGTCCCATAAAAATAGCATGTAACTAACGGCACTATTTTTACTATGGCAAAATAAGCTAATACTGAAAGCCAGAAGCCAATTTGCTTTACAAATTCTGGTCGTATTATCAAACAAATGCTTACAATCATCGCCGTTGTTCGATAAACCGAAACGTTTCGGCCAAAGTATTTAATCGTCATCATCAAAACCAATCCGACTAATGCACGCAAAATTGACGGGCCAATACCAATCATCATTGCGTAGATGAAGCAAAAGATTAGCACAAAATAGGTTTTACTAATGATCGAAAAATGCTTAAAAACCAAACTCAAAATTCCAGCAATTATTGCAAGGTGAGTCCCAGAAACCGCAATTAAATGCATTACACCTACATTTTTCATATTATCTTTCTGTAATGCAGTTAACTCATCTTTATTACCAGTCAAATAACTAATACCAAGCGCCAGCTCATCGTGCTCAGAGTATTTTAAGAGCTTATCTTTTAACAATTTAATAAAACCCTGTTCATTTGACGGTTTTTCGACCTTCATTCTAGCAAAACTCGCCTTACCATCTTCACTCGCTCCAAATAAATCTGGAGACCGACAAAACACTCGCCCATTTATTAGGTAACCGAATGTAGGCTCTGTGCCTACATATCTAGTATAGTCCAGTGGGAAC
>CALHIA010000026.1 GCA_938030585.1 uncultured Candidatus Saccharibacteria bacterium
TTGAAATATGAAACCATATAGAATTAAGCACAAACCGACAGGGTTGTATTATCAGCCTACAGTTAATGGAAATAACTTATCAAAAAAAGGTAAAGTTTATTTGACAAATAACAGTGTACTAAAAGGAACAGACACTTTCATTTTTATTTCACTTAATGAAGACGAAGCCTTAAAAAAGGCCGCCGAAATCGACCAAAAAATCCAAAACGGTGAAAAGGTTGGTCGTCTCGCCGGTGTACCTTATGCTTTGAAGGATAACTTCCTCAGTAAGCAGGGAAATACCACCGCCGCTTCCAAAATTCTTTCCAATCTCCGTTCGCCAATCGATTCTACTACTGTCGCTAGACTCGAAGCTGAAGGTGCGATTATGATTGGTCGCACTAACCTCGATGCTTTTGCTCACGGTTCCTCGACCGAAAACTCTTTCTTCGGTCCTACTCACAACGCCAAGGATTTTGAGCGTGTCGCCGGTGGTTCCTCTGGTGGCTCCGCCGCTGCCGTTGCTCTTGATATCGTGCCTTTTGCTACTGGTACCGATACTGGTGGTTCGATTCGTCAGCCAGCCTCTTTTAATGGCGTCTATGGTTTGAAGCCAACTTACGGCACGATTTCTCGTTATGGTGTGGTAGCCATGGCCTCCAGCACCGATGTTATTGGTTTCTTTACTCAAAATCCAGAAGACTTGGATCTCCTGATGTCGATTACTAGTGGTCAGGATGAAAAAGACCTCACTTCTTTGCCGGATTATTACAATGAAACTACCGTCGAAACTGGTGAGAAGAAGCGTATTGGAGTGATTAAAGATTTTGATAACGAAAACGTGGCCCCAGAAATTCGTGAAGGCCTCAAATCTCAAATCGAAAAACTGAAAGCCGATGGTCACGAAATCGTCGAACTTTCAATGCCGGTTTTGAAGTACGCTCTTGCGGTCTATTATGTCGTGGTGCCAGCTGAGGTCGCCTCCAATCTCTCGCGTTATGATGGTATTCGCTATGGTTATCGCAGTTCTGAAGCTCACAACATCGAAGAAGTCTTTGGCCTTAGTCGCAACGATGGCTTTATGCCAGAAAATAAGCGCCGTATCATGATCGGTAACTTCGTTCTAAGCAGTGGTTTTTATGATGCCTACTACCTCAAGGCTCAAAAAGTCCGTACACTTATTATCAAGGCCTATGAAGAAGCTTTTGAAAAGTGTGACTATATTCTCACGC
>CALHIA010000027.1 GCA_938030585.1 uncultured Candidatus Saccharibacteria bacterium
TTCTCCGAGCGCCTGATTTTCTTCGAGGATTTCCTCACCCTCGGATGCGAAGGTAAAAACATCGAATTTATCGAGTGGTGGGATCGCAGATATTGGGATAACTATTCTTTCCTCGAAGAAGCATATCCGAATACATAATCTTCAGAATTATAAAATATTTAAACTATGTCGGCATGAACCGCCATAAAATGATCGGTATATATCATCAAGAAAATATTTTTACATTAAATCCTAGGATCAAAAAGCATTCTAAAATTTAAAATAATTCAGCATCAGTGCGGTCTGCGGCAGATACAATAATTTGCCGCAGACCGCATCTGGATATCAATCTTACCGCTATCCTCGCGGAGAAGCAGTAATAGCCAGATGATATTCCTCGCCAGCGACCGCCACCTGCGTATGGTTTGACACCAGGTGTTTTGTCACCGTTTCGTTCCCGCACGCCGTTACGGTTTCATACCGGGGCTCCTGGTAGTTAATGGGAGTGTAAAACACATAGATAACACTGTGGCACCACATGCTAGACCCCGGCCCGTGGACCGTGGCATCAATCTCAGTTCGCGGCGGAACGAGACTTGACGTGCTGGATGCAGCATTCGCCGGAATAGCGGCACCGGCTGCAAGAACCGCGCCTGCAACCCCGGCCACCAGGGTTCGTTTGAGTGACTTTTTCATAGCGTATCGCCTCATTTCTTTCTTAATCCTGACAGTTTTGGGTATTTTTTATCCACGATTCATCAAGGTATGTGCACCACCTCCTCGCATTTAATAATGCAGAAACCCAAAAAATAGATATATAAGATACTTCCTCATGATCACTTATCCGTGAATTCATGGGGTATTTTTAATGTAATTCCAGAACATCCGTCAAAACAACCTTTTTTAGATTTTTGTCAGCCTACTCTCATTCAATTCTGAGGACTTTCCCCGGATTTATTAATAAAACCTCCTCACTCCCATAAAGCATTTAAAAATTTACAACAGCATTCACGAATTTATTATTAAAATGGATGCTCAAGAATAAGATTTTTTATTTATGTACTGCACCGATCAACTCCTTGCCGACCAAAAGCTCACCTACCAGCACCCACCTTCCCTACCCCACGGCACCAGAAGGCAAGAGGCGAACAGAAGGACGTAAGAGCATCCTTCACACTAAGGGTGATGTAAAACACTTACAAAACGCGTGAGGATTTGCGCACTCATGGCGTCTTCATATCAGCGCCGTAGGCTTGAGAGAC
>CALHIA010000028.1 GCA_938030585.1 uncultured Candidatus Saccharibacteria bacterium
TCAAACCCCAGAAGATATGGATCTTCTGATGTCTATCACTAGTGGTCAAGACGAAAAAGATTCCACTACTCTGCCAGATTTTTATAATGAAACCAAGGTCGAGACCGGTGCTAAAAAACGTATCGGTGTGATTCGAGATTTTGATAATGAGAATGTCGCTCCAGAAATTCGTGAAGCCATGAAAATTCAGATCGAAAAACTCAAAGCTGAGGGTCATGAAATTGTTGAGCTTTCCATGCCGGTCCTTAAATATGCGCTTGCTGTCTATTATGTTGTGGTGCCAGCGGAAGTCGCTTCCAATCTTTCTCGCTACGACGGAATTCGTTATGGTTATCGCAGCCCTGAAGCTCACAATATTGAAGAGGTCTTCGGCCTCAGTCGCAACGATGGCTTCATGTCTGAAAACAAACGCCGCATCATGATCGGGAACTTCGTTTTAAGTAGTGGTTTTTATGATGCATATTACCTCAAGGCTCAAAAAGTTCGTACGCTGATTATTAAGGCCTACGAAGAAGCTTTTGTAAAATGTGATTACATCCTCACTCCGGTTTCTCCGTCTCCAGCCTTCAAATTAGGTGAAAAAGTCAATAACCCTGTTGCCATGTATCTAGAAGATGTGATGAGTGTACCGATTAATCTCGCCGGTTTACCAAGTTTAGCCATTCCAATCAATCGTGATAAGGATGAACTTCCAGTCGGCTTACAATTAATCGGCCCACGCCGCAGTGACAAAAACCTCTTGCAATTTGCCAAGGAGAATTTCTCATGAATTCCCCAGTTTTCTTTCTCCTAATTGCGGTTCTAATTGTAGGAATTTTGGTTTTTATCTCGATTTCCCAACTCGGTAACCGTACTCATACTTTTGATAAGGAAGATTACCAAGCCAACTTCCTTCGAATTGAAAATAACCTCTCTCGTGACAATCCTTTGAGTTTTAATTATGCCGTAATCGAAGCCGATAAACTACTTGATAAGGCGATGATGGAACTCGGCGCCCCAGGCAAGACTATGGGTGAACGCCTGAAGGCTTCCGGTCAGCGTTTTTCTGAATTGAATTCCGTATGGTATGTCCATAAAAAGCGCAATCAAATTGCTCACGAGCAAAACTTTCAGCTCGATTACAATCAAAGTCGTCGCGCTTTAGAAACCTACAAACAAGCATTAAAAGATTTAGGAGCTATCTAATGTCAGAAAATTCAGCTTACGAAATTACTATCGGTATTGAATGTCACGTTCAGCTCGCGACCAAGACGAAGCTTTTTTCCGAAGTCGACAATGATGCTCGCGGTAAGGAGCCTAACTCTTGTGTTTCGCCGGTCGAATACGCTCTGCCGGGCATGTTGCCACGCTTGAATCAGGAAGCCGTGCGCCTGGCCACTCGTGCAGGGCTCGCTCTTAATTCTAATATTAATCTGATTTCACGCTTCGATCGCAAACATTATTTTTATCCTGATTCTCCGAAGGGCTATCAGATTACCCAGATGTATCAGCCAATTATTGGCCCAGGTTTTGTTGAACTTCCGAACGGTACGAAGATCCGCATTGAACACGCTCATCTCGAAGGTGATGCTGGCAAGCTCACACATTTTGATACCTACAGCCTTGTCGACCTTAATCGTGCAGACACTCCACTCATTGAGATTGTCTCCATGCCAGACATTCATTCGAAAGAAGATGCTCGTGATTACTGTAAAGAACTTTGGCGAATTTTAACTTTTGCGGGTGTGACTTACGGGGATCTTTATAATGGCAATATGCGTTTTGATGTGAATATTTCACTCGCCAAAAAAGGTAGCACAGAACTTGGTACGCGTGCCGAAATTAAAAACCTCAATTCTTTCCGTTCGGTTGAAATGGCGGTTGATTACGAATATCACAGGCAGAAAAAATTGCTCGATAATGGTGAAAAAGTGGTTCAGGAAACCCGTGGTTGGAATGATAATACCGGCAAAACTACTTCCCAGCGTAGTAAGGAAGAAGCTAATGATTATCGCTACATGCCAGAACCAGATATTCCACCAATTCATTTGACTGAGGAATATGTTGAAGCTGAGCGCGCCAAATTAGTACGCTTACCAGCTGATTATCGATCCATGTTGCGTGTGGTGATTCCAGAGGAGCAACTCGAAATTCTTCTCGACCACCAAAATCTCATCGAAAGTCTAGCCGAACTAAAATCTGCTTATGACGCTGATGGTATCGAGAAGGAAATTACTAAGAACGCCATTTCAAAGATTTCTAATCTTTACACCTCGGTGCTCCTCGCGGAAGAAAATAGTAGCCTTTTGAATGATGAACTTCCGACCACCATGCAGCTTCGCGAACTTTCAGAGATGATTAATAAGAACGAACTTTCTTCCACTAGTGTAAAAGAAGTTTTCTTGCGCTTCTTCGACCCAAATATGCATCACAAGTCGGCTCGCGAAATCGCTAAGGAACTCAATCTGCTTCAAGAAAACGACCTTGGTGCCTTATCTGATATTGTCGATCAAGTCCTAACTGATCCAGCCTGCGCCCAGGCCGTCGCCGATTTTAAAGCTGGTAGTGAAAAAGTTATCGGCTTCCTCGTCGGACAAGTCATGAAAGCTTCGAAGGGTAAGGCCAACCCAGCTATCGCTCAGAAACTTCTGCGCGAAAAATTGCAATAATCATCTAGCTAATCACTTGGATTAATTTCTATCAAAGCCAGTTAAAGCTAAAACCTAAAATCCGGCTCTAACGCCGGATTTTTATTGATTATTTTCGTCACCCGATTCTACTTATGCTATAATAAAGAAAAGTTAAGACCACAAGAAAGAAAATATGAAACTATACAGTAACGAGATTGTTTTTCGTGGTCATCCTGATAAAGTTTGTGACCAAATTAGTGACGCCCTACTTGATGCCTTCCTCTCTGGTGATCCTAGCTCCCGTTGTGGTATCGAAGTGATGGGCGGTAAAGGCAGAATTTTTATTACCGGCGAAGTCACTTCCGCCGCTAAGGTCGATGTTGAGTCTGTGGCGATGCGCGTCTTAAAAGAAGTTGGCTACATTAATGGTGATAACGCGGAAAATCTCACGCCTTCTGGTACGCTCGCAGATTTTGAAATCGTTAATAACCTTGGTGTTCAGAGCCAAGATATTGCTCTCGGTACTAACGATGAGGTAGGCGGCGCTGGCGACCAGGGAATGATGTTTGGTTTTGCTTGCGATGATAATGCCGAATATAAGCCGACCGCCATGGTGATTATGCAGGAATTTTCCAAATTCTATGACGAATTGCGCCAAAAAGATTCACGCTTTCTCGCTGACGGTAAAACTCAGCTCACCGGTGAATACGATGATAATATGCGCCTTGTTAAAATTAAGGATTGGACTATCAGTTATCAAAATACCGAAACTAATCGCGCCGAAACCGATCAAATTCTCATCGATAAGGCCCGTGAAATTGCCGGCAAATACGGCGTAGAAGTCGAAAAGTTCCTTGTTAACCCAACTGGCAAATTCCTCATCGGTGGCTTCATGGGTGATGCTGGTCTCAC